>JAYSVZ010000205.1:0-22256 GCA_043718305.1 Planctomycetota bacterium
ATGTCGCCATTGGACTTGGCGGCTTGTTCCAGTTCGATCGCCTTGGCGGCGATTTCGGGGGCACCGCTGCGGGCTGCGGAGCTGGCCAGTCGTCCGGCCATGACCTTCAGTCCCGCAATGTCCTGCTTGTCGACGGCCTCGGCGAGGCGTTCCATCTCCTGGCCAATTCCCAGAGCGGTTTCTTTGCTGACCTGCCCCATGACCGAAGCGGAACGCTTCTGGGAGGCCACATTGATGAATCGCTCCACCAGGTCTGGATCGAACTGGCTTCCGGCACAACGCCGCAGTTCGGCGAAAGCCTCCTTGTGAGTTTTGGCCGCCCGGTAAGTCCGCTGGGTGACCATCGAATCAAAGGCATCGGCAATGGCCAGGATGCGGGCTCCGAGTGGAATCCGTCCGCCGGATGGTCCCAGGTTTTCGTCGCGACCATCGAACTGACGGCGGTAGTTCTCCACGATCTGCGACATCTCCTCCGAGGCAAAGCTTGCCCGGATGATCTCCAGTCCAATCCGCTCGTGGACCTTCATCAATTCCCATTCGCTCTCCGACAGCCGCCCAGGCTTGAGAAGGATGGCATCCGAAACGCCGATCTTGCCAATATCGTGCAGCAGCGCCGCCGTCTCTAGCACATAGGCATTACTCATCGACATCAGGCCGTGCGCGACTTCGACGCACAGATCGGCCACGCGGCGGCTGTGCGCGGCGGTCTGGGGATCGCGGTAAGCGAGCGCCGAGATGAGAGCCGTGACGGCCGGGAAGGGGATCGCGGTGGGGGCCGCTTGTGCCGGTCCGCGTTTGGCCTGTTTCTCGTCGACGGTGGTGCCTTCGGGAACCTGGTCGAAGCGGACGACCTGATTCCGTCCATTTCGTTTGGCGACGTACAGGCATTTATCGGCCTGGTCCAGGAGATCTTGCGGACTGACCGGTTGTTGACTGACGGATGAAACACCCAGGCTGGCCGTGACCGACAGAAGATTCGGGAACCGCATCGCGGCGAGGGCCTTGCGGAATCGCTCTGCGCAGACGGCGGCCTCCAGAATATCGGTGTTCGGCAGGAGGACGGTAAACTCTTCTCCCCCGTAGCGGGCGACGACATCAGCCTCGCGGGCGGTTTCCAAGAGCGTCTCGGCCACCCGTTGCAGGACTTGGTCCCCGGTGCTGTGGCCGTGGTGATCGTTGACCGACTTGAAGTGGTCGATGTCGATCATGATCGCCGAGAGCGGGTGAGTGTACCGCTGGGCGGTATTCCAGTGAGCATCGAATTGCTCGAAAAACGCCCGGCGGTTGTAACAGCCGGTGAGCGGGTCGCGGGTGGCGAGGCGTTCGAGGACGACGTTCTGCTCGCGAATCTTTTCGCTGGAGGCCCGCAGCGATTGCAGTGTGTTCGAGAGTTCCGTCTTCTTTTGCTCAAGCGACGAGATGTCCTCGAAGCTGGCGATCGCGCCGCGTTGTTGCCCCTGTTCATCGCAAATGGGCGACGCACTGACGGAATAGGTCCGGTCCGATTTGTCTTGGATCTTGAGCCCCATGACCCGTCCGCGCCGCGCCTGACCATCATTCAGAACGTCCATCCAGGGAGGTATCGACAGAGCCTGGGCTTCATCGGTGTTGGCGTCCGCGTCGACCCGGTTGACCCAGGGGAGCTTGTTCGCAGATTTCCCCATCAGGGATTCCAGCGGCTGGCCAATGGCGGATAAGAACGACTGGTTGGCCAGGACGATGCGGCCCTCCTTGTCGAGCAGGAGCAACCCTTCCGAGAGTGAGTCGAGGGCATTCCGCACGCGCTGGGGGACAACTTTGGACGGGTTCAGTTGGTTGAGCACCTTTCGCAGATACCCCCCCATGGTGATCGAGCTGACGACGATGAAGAAGAGCGTGAGAGCGATCAAGGGGTGTACACGCCCCGTCAGTCCCGAGGCATAGTCGGGCGGGATGAAGGCGACTTCGACCGTCCCCCACCGAAGCGTTCCCTGAAAGACCGGAACGCTCATGGCCGTGTCGATCGACTGTCCGGGACCGGCCCATTGCGTCTCGTGCCCGGTCGTCGCTCGCAGGAGTTTTCCATCCGCTTGGCGAATCCCGATCGAGACGATATCGGGATTTCGATCAGCGATCGCCTGGAGTGAGGCCTCCATCCCTTCAAAGTCCTGGCGCGAGGCAAATAATGAAAACTGGATCGCGATCGACTCGCACAGGCTCCCTCGTCCGCGCAAGACCGAATCACGCTCATTGGGAACAAGTCCCAAGAGATGCGCGCTCAGCAATGTGGTCACGGTCAGCGCGACGAGGCTGATCGTAATTCGATTGGTGGCCGAAAGTTTGCTCAACATGGGACGTTCTCGAAACGCTGGCGTTGCTCCGGCTGCTGTCCCATCCACAGGACTCCTTCAGATTGCCACGCCATCAGAAACCTACTTCCCATTGAGAACCGGAGAGGTCCACCACTCTCACTCAATCCGAATTCGTGTTGAACTTGATGCCCAGGTGACACGAACCGGAACAATCCCCACATCCCGAGGAATCCTCAGCTTCCTCACACTCAGAGCCGGAACAAATCGCCAGCACATCCGGCATCGTCGGCAATCTCGCCATCGCTATTCGGCTTCGGAGACCAGATGCGATGGTCCTGGCCGCCGGACTCCACTGGATGTCCCAAACTCTTTCAGACTGGGAATTCCCTGAACACGGACCGATGGGAACTCCCCCTGGACGGATCCCCTGATCGAGCAGTTCGCAACATGACACAGCAAATGACCAATGTGGATGATCTTCTGACCCGGCTCGGGCTGGGGAAGCGTTCATCCAGTCTTGAAGCTGCCACACGACAGTCCCCTGTGGCGGTCCAGCAACCCGAGCGCGGCCCCGTCGTTCCCCTGGATGAGGCGGAAATTCGACGACGCGCGGCGAGCCAGAAACTGGCGGCGGCGCTCGATCGCCTGAAGGCTGGGGTGCCTGAAGCCGCTCCCGAAGTGGTTGTCTCGCGATCCGTGCCCGAGACATCCGAGTCTGTTCCGGATTCACCGCCAAGTCCCACGGATCAGTTCACTGCCAGCGGTCGATTCTGGCCGAAGGCCCCTCGCACCATGCCGGAGACGGGCCTTACCGAGCCGGAAGTCAGTGCGTTACTGCTGAAATACCTGTTCAACCGCGGTGTCGAATCGGGAGCCCGCATGTCGGCCCAAATCGGGCTGCGGTTTGGCGTCATCGAGCCAGTCCTGCGGCAGCTCAAGCATGACAAGTTGGTCGTCTACAAATCGTCGATGGCGGGGGGCGACTATCAATATGAATTGACCGAACTCGGACGGGATCGGGGACGAGACTTGGCCAGCCAATGCACCTACTTCGGGACCGCTCCCGTCCCGCTCGCTCAATATGTCAGCAGCGTGAAGGCCCAGTCGATCACGGCCATCAAGCCTCCGCTGTCAAGCATCCAGGCGGCCCTCAGTGACATTAACATTAACACGGAGCTCTTGAGCCAAATTGGCCAGGCGATTCACTCGGGGCGCGGCATGTTCCTGTTCGGCTCCCCGGGAAATGGGAAGACCAGCATCGCCGAGCGGGTCACCAAATCGTTTGGCGACACGATCTGGATCCCCCGGTGCATCAGCGCCGCCGGAGAGATCATCCGTCTCTTTGACCCCCATCGCCACAAGCCGGTCCCCGTCACCGATAGCGATGTCTTCGAGAACGCCGATGGACGCTGGATTCACATCGAGCGCCCCACGATCGTGGCGGGTGGCGAATTGCAGATGGAGAACCTGGAGATCACCGTCATTCGCAACACCGGGATCGGCGAGGCCCCGCTCCAACTCAAGGCCAATTGCGGCACCCTACTGATTGACGACTTCGGTCGACAGAAAATGCCCGTCGACCAATTGCTCAACCGCTGGATCATCCCGCTCGAACAGCGGCACGACTTCCTGCGACTGGAAAGCGGCCGCAGCATCCAGGTGCCCTTCGACGAACTGATCATCTTTTCGACCAATCTGGAACCGAAGGAACTCGTCGACGACGCCTTCCTCCGCCGGATTCCCTACAAGATTGAAGTCCACGATCCGACGGCTGCCGAGTTTAAGACCCTCATGCTCTCGCTCGCCAAACAGCTCGGTTTCCGCTGCGAACCCCAAGCGATCGACTATCTCATCAGTTCGTTCTACGAGGCCCGAAAACGCCCCTTCCGGTTCTGCCACCCCCGCGACTTGCTGCGGCAGATTGAAAATCGTTGCACGTTGCATAGCCTGCCACGCGTGGTCACGACGGAAGGTCTCGATCAGGCGGTGGCGAACTACTTTTCGATCATGTAGGCCCCGCTGGCTGCTCGGTCGGATGCTGCATTGTTCGAATGTCCGGGCTGCATGCTTGCTTCGGTCGGGACGTTGGCATATCAAGAGTGTTAGAACGCCGTCGATCTCGGACGGCGGGCCTTCACCTGGAACATGCCATGCTGCGATTCTTGCTCTTGCTGGGCGCTCTGCTCGGGACCACTTCCGCCGCGTACGCTGCGGATCGTGTGGCTTACGACACGCTGGAAGCCGCCTCAAAAGATCCCGACTTCCAAGTCCAGGGGGAGTACGCAGCCGATGGCCAGGGGATCCAGGTCATCGCCCTTGGAGAAGGGAAGTTCCGCGCGGTCAGTTACACCGGTGGGCTGCCAGGTGCGGGTTGGGATCTGAAGACGAAGTCCGCCGAAGAAGGGGATGCTGCGAAGATCGCGGAGGTCACGAAGTCCCTGAAGAAGATCGAGCGTAAGAGCCCGACCCTCGGAGCCAAACCCCCCGCAGGGGCGATCGTCCTGTTCGATGGGACCGAAGAGAGCCTCAAGGCTCACTGGAAGCCGGGCGCGAAGAAGAACGATGCGGGCCTGTTGATGGAAGGCTGCACCACGACCGATGAGATGCAGGACTTCTCCATTCACTTCGAGTTCTGCCTGCCCTACATGCCGAACTCACGCGGCCAGGGGCGGGCCAATAGCGGGTTCTACCTGCAAGGTCGCTATGAATGCCAGATCCTCGATTCGTTCGGGCTGGACGGTCTCGACAACGAGTGCGGCGGGGTCTATACGGTCGTGCGTCCCGATGTGAACATGTGCCTCCCTCCGCTGGCATGGCAGACTTACGATGTCGACTTCACAGCCGCCAAGTTCGAGGGTGACAAGAAGACCGCCAACGCCAAGATGCTGTTTAAGCATAATGGCGTTGTGATTCACGACCGCGAACTGGTCAAGATGACCCCCGGCGGGACGCTCAATACCGAGTCGGCTGTGCCGGGACCGCTGCATCTTCAGAACCACGGCGACCCGGTTCGTTACCGGAATATTTGGTTCGTGAAGAAGTAACCGCCGCGTGTTATCATCTAGGTCCGGTGGCCGCCGTCAGATGCCACCGGATCAGTTCTTTCTCGGATTGGATCTCCATGTTCCGTTCATGGCTTTGCGTGGTGCTCTCTCTGGTCGGGAGTCTGGCCCAGGCTCAAGATACGTGGCAGTATCCGCTGGATGTGGCCATCGGCAAAGACGGCAGCTACTTCATTGCGGACCGCAAGTTGCCCGGTCTGTGGCAGTACACCGAGGGCCAGAACAAGATTCTGTATCAGGGAAAGAAGCTCTTCCGCACGCCGCTCAACGCCGTGCGGTGCGTCCATGTCGGTGATGATGGTGTGCTTTACGCGGGTGATTCGGCAACCCGCGAGGTCTACTCGATCTCCCCCACCGGCGAGCCCAAGGCACTCACCCACGGAGAGATCGGCATCCCCTCCGCAATCGCGGTCGTTGATGGCATGCTCTATGTCACCGATCTGGAACTGCAACGCGTCTGGAAGTTCCCCTCAGCGGGCACAACCACATCGCCCGTCGAGTTCGCCGTGGTTGGCGGAGCCCGCGGGTTGTTCATTGATGACAAAGGATTCATCTGGGTGCTTTCGTCGCTGAAGCCGCAACTCCGAAAGTACACCGGCGATGGCAAGTTCGAACCGGTCGTGAACGATTTAGTGTTCGACTTCCCACATCAAGTGGTCGTTTCCAAAGACGGCACAGCCTACGTCACCGATAGCTACGCCAAAGCGATCTGGAAAATCCCACCCGGTGGTCAACCCGAGAAGTGGGTCAGCGGCGAACCCTTCGCGAACCCCGTTGGAATTCGCCAGCAAGGGACCGACTTCATCGTCTGCGACTCACGAGCCAACGCCCTTTTCAAGGTCACAGCCGAGGGCCAAGTCACCAAGATCTTCGGCGGAGTGCCCAACCCGTTGCCCGGAGCGACCCCCGTCGAATTGAAGCCCGTTGAAGAAGGCAAAGCCGCCCCAGAGGGCGAGAAAGCCCCCTCTAAGTAGGGCCAGTGGGCTAAAAGTGTCTCCCGTTAATTCCGCATTTTAGCGCCTTGCGGATCACAATTGCGTCATTCTCGCCGCTCCACGAATAAACAGTATTCTTGGGAATCCCATCGCGCGAGCAGTGAACCTTGAGTGGCAATGGCGGTGTCGGAAGGGTGTGACGATTCGAGTAACGCGTCACGACCGTTCGGGCGGAATCCCGCAGAGTGAATGGCCAACTGATGGTGTGGGTGCGGAGAATCTTTACGTGGCTGGTCGTCGTCACCATTGTGGTGGCGATCGGTCTTTCATTTCGGCCACAGGCCATCGAGGTCGACTGGTCGACGGTCACTCGGGGACCGCTCGAAGTGACCGTGAACGAGGACGGTCGCACGCGGATTCGTGAAAAGTACGTCGTCTCCGCCCCCCTTGCCGGGCAGTTGCAACGCGTCGTGCTGAAGCCCGGCGATCCGGTCGTGGCGGGCGAGACCTTGCTGGCGACAATCCTGCCCACGAATCCAGACCTGCTCGATCCGCGAAATCGGAGTGCCGCCGAAGCGCGTGTCAAAGCCTCCGAAGCCGGAGTTCGCCGCGCGGACGCCAACGCCGAAGCGGCCAAAGCCGCCATGGAATCCGCCAAGTCGATGCTCGACCGGCGACTTCGCCTGCGACAGGATGCGGCGACTTTTGATCAGGCCGTGGAAGATGCCCAGATGCAGTCCCGGATGCGATCCGAAGAGTACCGCTCCGCCGACTTTTCCCGAGAGATCGCCCGCTTCGAACTCGAGTTGGCCAAAGCCTCGCTGGTCCGAACCACGCCCGGCGACGATGCGGCGACCAAGGACTGGCACTTGGATGTCTTCTCCCCCATCGGGGGAAAGGTGCTTCGCGTTCTTCAGGAGAGTGCCGCAGTGGTTGCCCCCGGAACCCAGCTCATGGAGATCGGCGACCCGCGTGATATTGAATTAGAAATCGATGTACTCTCGACCGATGCGGTCCGCATCACTCCCGGAGCGAAGATGCATCTCGAGCACTGGGGGGGCGAGGCCGAACTGGAAGCTCAGGTGCGGCTGATTGAACCGGGGGCCTTTACCAAGGTCTCCGCACTCGGTGTCGAAGAACAGCGAGTGAATGTCATTGGGGACATCGTCTCGCCGATTCCGGAGCAGTTCGGCGATCGCTTTCGGTTCGAAGCGCGGATCGTCACCTGGAGCGGCGAGAGCGTCCTGCGGGTGCCGATGAGCGCCCTGTTTCGGCACGATAAGGAGTGGGCCGTGTTTATTGCCGACGCGATGGGAATGGCCCAACGCCAACTGATCAAGATCGGCCACCGGAACTCCGATCATGCCGAGGTTCTGGAGGGGCTGGCCGAAAACGACCGCGTGGTGATCTTCCCGAGCGACCAAGTCGTCGACGGGGTTTGGATTCGGTTCCAGATTAAGTAGAGGCTTCGGTCGCGGGTCGCGGTGGGAACAACAACTCTTCTGTGATCCGCTGCACCTGTCCCTGGCGATCGACGCAGGCCAGGACGCTGTGCCCGGTGGCCACCAGTTGGCCATCGCGGAACACCTCGTAAGTATGTTCGAGCTTGGCCGGGGTCTGGCGAGAAATCTTGGCGCGGATCATCAGCAAATCATCGAACCGCGAGGGGACGCGGTAGTGGCACTCGATCTTCACCACGACGAGAAAGTAGCCTCGCTCCTCCATCCCGCGATACGAACCGCCCTGAATCCGGAACAGCTCGGTCCGCGCCATCTCGAAAAAGTTGAAGTAGTTCGCGTGATGCAAATACCCCATGGCGTCGGTCTCGCAGTACCGGACGCGGACATCGATCTCGTGGGATTGGAGCATGGGGGAAGCAAACCGGGGCTGAGGGGCGCACACTGGAGGAGCATGAGGCGACTCATAGGATAGGCCATCTGGCATGCGACCTTCAACAAGTGAGAGCCCGTCGCGGTCGCTTCAACGAAGAACTGCATACAACACGGCCAGTGGAATGCCATCTCGGCGGATTTCGGCGAGACGCTTGAGGCCCGGTGGGGGGCCGCCTTCGGGAGTTTCGTTGAGGGAATCTCGTGGGTCGGCTTGGCGGCGGTAAACGAGGACATACCGCACTTGGTCGCGGATCGAGTCATCATAAGCAGCCAGCTTCACGCCGTGCCGAATGAGCAGAGGGGCTTGCGAGAGCATGCCCTCGAGCTGAATCGGGTGCAGGACCGGCGCGACATGGACGGTCGCTCCGGCAGGGACTTGGGCCACGATCTGCTGATGCATCTCGCGAGTCACCGAGTCAGCCCAGTAAGTCGGTTCGAACCCGAGTGCGTTCGCGCCTCGCAACCCTCCGACGAGCCAGTTGTAGTAGCTGAGTTGGCAGGGGTGGAGCGTGATGAGGGTGTACGACTCGCTGAAGAGCAGAAGCACCACTGCGAGCCCCGTTTTCCAGGAGGCCGTGAGCAGCGGGGCGCTCGCTCTCGGTTCTAGCGGCAGGAGCCTGGCCAACAGGGCTGCTGCTCCGCGACCGACACAGACGCCCCCCAGAGGGAACGAGACCAAAAATAGCCGCTCGCCGTCGTAGACCGTGATGCCGGGAATGGCGAACAGCAGTAGTGGAAAGAGCATCACTCCGAGAATCAGTTGCAGGCGAGGGTCACGGAGGGGAAGAGACCGGCGGCTTGTGCCCTCTGACTCGTTCGAGTTGTTGCGAACAAATACTCCGCACAGGCCCAGCACATGCAGCCCCACCGGCACGGTGACGGCGAACATCACGAACGGGTAGTGCCACGGGACTTCCGCGAACTCGGGGAAGGCCAGATCGCTACCATCAATGTACCGCTGACCGAGATACCAACAGAAAAGATGCGACCGCCCCGCTGGCAGGAAGTAGTCCTTGGCATGCTCCAGCGGATCAATCCAGAGCCACGGCCAACCCACGAACAGCACCAGCGCAGAAACCAGACCGACACCGGCGACGCCAAGAATTCCCCGCCGACCGTACCGAGCAATAACCCACAGCGAAAATGGAATCGGGAAGAGCACGCCCTGGATTTTCGTGAGCAGCGTCAGGCCCAGGCAGATCCCCGTCACCAAGTACAATCGTTTCGGGGGCATCCACCACGAACGAATCGGGTTCGTCGATTCCAATGCCCGGGGCCAGAGATCGGCTGTGGCTAATACGGTGAGCGTGAAGATAAACCCGAGGATCGATTCGATACTGGCGATGTGCGCGTGAGCGAAGAGCCTGGGCATCAGGGGAAGAGCCAGGGCTGCGACCGTACCGGCGACTCGGCCATACCAGCGCGTGGTGTAGCCCCCCACGAGTAAGATCGTGGCGGCAAAGGCGAACGCCGACGCGGTTCGAGCCTGCCCCGCGAACCAGCGAGGGGGATCAGCGGGGGCCGTCGGCACCGGCCACACGGCCTGGGCCACATCATGGGCACCTGCCAAAACGAGGCGGCCCAGCGGCGGGTAGTCGGACTGGTAGTGCGGAGCTGAGAAGGCGTCGGACCAGCTCTCGGGGAGCAGCAGTCCCCAGCCGTTGGCAGCGAGGTCGGCTTGCAGTGAAAGCCCGGCCTCGACGTTAAGGACTTCGTCGGTGGTGAGACCCGGTCCTTCGGGGAGTCCGAGCCGATCGCCCCCCGGGTCGAGCGTGAGCAGTGTGACGATCAAAGTCAGGCAGGCCACAACCAGCGGCCCGGCTGGGATTCGAGCGAGGGGATTGGTCATGAGGGACTTCCCGATTTCATCATGCCATGCCCCTTCCGGCTCCCTCTCCCCCGAGAGAGGGGCTCACGAAACTACAGTTCAATTCTGCCCGCGTGAGGAATCACGTGAATCGAACAACCGTGCTGACCAAAAAAACAAACCGAGGCGGTCCCCGCGTCAGGGACTGCCTCGGTCGTTGCGTTCGAGCCGTGCATCAGCGATTCCGGTGGATCCACACATGTCGCTCGTTGACACCGCGTGGGGGCCAGTTCCGGTCGGGAGTGATCAGCGGCCTTTGGATTTCGCCCGTGTGAGTCCTCGGCCAAACCGAGAATGGACCCACGACCGTTCGGAGAGCAAAGGTCTCACAGGGGATGAGAGCCCGCAGGCACAACAATCACAACGTTCCGATTTTGGACCCGACGCACCCGTCGACCGATTCTCCATGGTATCGGCACCGAGTGACTTACCGGCAGTTCGCGGGGGCCACGGCTTCGCCGCCCCCACTAGGCCAACTGCTTTTTGCGGTTGACCAGCGTACGGATCCGTTCCGCGAGCAAAGCCGAATCGAATGGCTTGCGGAACGTTTCATTGAAGAAGGTGCGGTCGAAACCGGCAGCGTTGTCTTCATCGCTCAACAGAGCGATCAACACCGTGTCGGCGTAGTCCGCATTCTTCCGGAGATTCTGGGCGATCATCAGGGCTTCATTCCGGCCCATGCCGAAATCGATGACCACGCAGTCCGGATGCAGCGATTCGGCCTGAATCCCCGCCTCGAACCCGCTGCCAGCGACTTCCGTCTTGAACTCGTCGTTGGGCAGGGCGCTCAGCAGGGACGTCTTCACGGTCCCGTCGATCCCCACCAGCAACAGCTTGCCCATGGCCTCGTCTTCGAGTTCACCCAGGGGCATGCCATGCTCCTTCAGGAACCGAATCAGATGCTCACGCGGGATCCGACGGTCCTGGGAACCGGGGATGCGGTATCCACGCAGCCGGCCGGAATCGAACCACTTACTCACGGTACGTGGGGCGACTTTACAGATTCTTGCGACTTGACCAGTCGTAAAGATGGTCCTCATGTGCGGGCTCTCCAATCAGACTAAACAGCTCTGGGGTTGAGGGGAATTCCCTCAGTTCGTCTCGAACTTGAGTCGCGGCCTGCTCTCCATACCTTGCGGGCGTGGGTCCATCAGGCATTCAACCGCCACCAGTGCGAGACGCTCAGGCGTCACACAAACAATCCACTTCTTCCGCAGCGCACAGGTCATCGCCGAATCTGTGCGCAACAGCCATCATGGCGATTCGTGTCGCAGGCGCTCCGCGCCTGCTGATTGGGTGAGCGGACCGGTTGATTGATCGCAGCATCCCTGCTGCCATCCGGTCACATCCAGTTGTTCCGCCCCCCAAACTTTTCGATTTGCTCGGTTTGTCTGCTGGGGGACATCTTGTCACCCTTCCGGCATCGCCTCCGGAACAGACAGCGCGAACGCGTCTGGATGTTGAATCGGCAGGCCGTGCATGTCGGGTTCAATCTCTCTTCACAGAATCCCCGGCGAAAGCACCTGTAGTAGCGAATCCCGTCAACACCAATTCTCTGAATGAGCCTCCCATGACTAATATGCGACCGATTCTCCGGCAAGACCTGCCGAATCAGTACCATCCCACGCTTCCCAGGAGGTAAAATCGCCACGACCCGGCAGAATCCGCAGGACCGACTTGACCGGTTCTGCGGGAGATTCCCTGCTTGACGGGAACCACTTCTTTTTTCAGAGTGTCCCCTCCTACACCCCTCTCAAACGAACTTCACCCTTGACCGCCCCCCTCGTTCCCGAAGAAGACCTGAGTCTGCACGAGATGCTGCAGATCATGGATGTCGCCCGCGCGGTCCGCGAGGAACAGGTCACCGTCGAACAACAGTTCGAAATCGATGCGGTCCGCGCCCGGATCCGCGAACGACTCGTGGCCGCTCAAGTCGAGACGGGAGAGCACGCGACCCCGGCTGAAATCGATACGGCGATCGAGGTCTACTTCGAGAACCTCCACGTTTACCGAGATCCCCCGGGGAGTTGGCAGACAGCCATCGCCCGACTCTATGTGCGCCGGCGAGGACTACTGGCCATCGGGGCGCTGCTCGGAGCGGTGGGTGTCTCGGGGTGGTTGATGTTCAGCTCTACCATGCCGTGGTCCAATGCCAACCAGGCCGCTCGCGCCTTGGCCACTGCAGAAGATTCCGCTCGCACACAGCTCGGAGTTCTGACCGGACTCGCCCAAGACGAAGAGAGCCAGCAAGCGGTCACTCAACTGGCGACCGAGTTTCATGCGGCGGATGCGGCCAACGACCGCGTGGCGATCGATGCCGTGAGTCCGCAGATGGTTCGGTTACGAACCGTTCTCGAAGAAGAATACGACATTGTTATCGTATCCGGTACGGGTCGCACGAGCCTTGTCGATCGGATTTGGGATGCACCGGATGGCCAGAGCAGTACCGCCTTTTACGCGATCGTCGAAGCCCGCGACCGCGGCGGTCGAATCCTCTCGCGCCGGATCGCGAATGCCGAGGGCCGTGAAACGAAATCCGTGACGACCTGGGGCGAGCAGATCCCGAAGCCGGTCTTTGATCGCCTGGCTGCGGACAAAACGTCTGACGGGATTCTGAATGAGACGCGGTTCGCTGAAAAGAAACGCGGTTCGCAACAGGAGCGGGTGACCATCTCTGGCCCGGACGGGAAACCGCTCGAACGGGGCCAGCGAATTACGAACTGGGATTAGTTATTCTCCGCGCGGGTGGAAATGAGGCTTTCTCTCGTCGCCACGTTTCGCCAGAACGTGGGCGAATCACTCCACTCGTCCGCGAGAAAAATAGGTCAGCCTTGAGGCTGCTCCGGACAGGCTAAAGCCTGAACTCCAACGGCCTCATCAACCACGGGGGCCGGTTTCTCGTACATCGACTGCATGCGGAACCCGGATCGGCTGAGCCAGAGTAGACCGCCGACCGTGACCGGGATGTACTGCACCATGTGGTAATAGATCGACGCTGCGAGGACGGCGGGAACGTTGAGCGTGAATCCCTTCAGGGTGCTCGTGAAACAAATCTGAATCACGCCAAAAAAACCGGGGGCTGCCGGGAGGGCCACGGCGAGTGCGACAACACCCAATAGTACGAGGGTCGCCGAGAACGGAACTTCGACGCCGAAGCTTCGTAAGCTCACAAACATCATTCCACCGTTCAGAAGCCACTTCGCCAATGAGACGACGACCAGTTGTGAGAGAATCGCCGGAGAGCGGAGAGCCGCGAGCCCCTTGGAGGCCGCCTCCAGCATGGCGATCAGCTTGTCGCGAACTCCATCTGGCACGCGGATCACTCTCAATCCCCAGTTCATCAACCGGAGAAATGGACCGGTCCACACCAGAAACAGAATCGCCCCCACAACTCCCACTCCGGCGGCCACGGCTGTGGTCACCGCCGTGGCCCGAATCCCGGCATCCATCTCGGGCAGCATCACCAGCCCCAATCCGAGGAGCGACAAAATCGCCAGCATGTCAAGAATTCGCTCCAGCGCGACAGTGGCCAACACGGCGGTCACCGGCTGGCCGCTGCGGCGGGAAAAGACCATCACGCGAACGACCTCGCCCGCACGAGCGGGGAGCGTGTTGTTGATGGCAAACCCGGCCAGCATCGGCCCGAAGCAGTCGGACCAGGTGCGGTAGCCCCCCAGTGGCCGCAGCAGCAAGGCCCAGCGATACGCCTTGAGAGTGAAGAATGCCAGGAGCATCCCCAACAGTACCGGTAGATAGCGGTAGTCCGCTGTCCGAAAGGCGGCAAAGAACTGCTCTCGTGCTTGCGGGTCGGTGAACAGCTCGCGCGTGGCCCACCAGAGACAGCCCGCCGAAACCGCGATTCCCAGCGCCAACTGGAACCCGCGAGAGCGCAGCAAGCCACCAGAGCGGGGGGGGGAGGATTCGGGGGCAGAGGTCAAGAGGGCCTCCTCGGGCCGTGGTGCAGCGTCGTTCCGAGGTGAGTCATGACCGAAAGCAGCCTCTGAAGTCAACAGGACTCGCGCGCCCCCAAGGTTGAATGAACAGGTTGGAGTTCAGGCTTTAGCCGCCTTTAGCCTGCCCGGAGCAGCCTCAAGGCTGGACTCCAACCCCGAGTCTGAGCGTGGACGGGGCAGTGGCGTTCTACGGAGTCGCCAGCTTCTCGATGAAGGGCTGATTCTTGCGGTATAACTCCAGCCTCGCGTGTGCTTCGGTGGCCAAAAGGTCGCCTTCGAGGAGTTTCAGGGCTTCCTCGCCGACCTTGATGGCGACCTCGAACTTCCCGGCGCTGGCGAAGGCTGCGGCGAGGGTGTCGAGGTATTGGCCGTTCTTTTTGTCGGTTGCAGAGCAGGCTTGATCAGCCAGTTTGATGGCCCGCTCCGGGTCGCGAATCTTCTCGTCGGGGCATGTCGCGTAGAGCCAGGCCACATCGTTGGCGATCTCCGCAGAGAGCGGATCGAAGGTCAGGGCCTTCTCAAAGTCGGCCTTGGACTCTTCGTATTGACCTTGTTGCCGGAGGGCAAAACCGCGATTGGCATGCGCGTCGGCGTACTTCGAAAAGAGTTCAATGGCCTTGTTGTAATCGGCGATCGCTTCGGGGTATTTCGCGAGCAGACGATGCAGTACGCCGCGATTGTTGTAAGCCTCGGGCGAGGTGGGTTCCAGGACGAGGGCCTTTTCCAGGTCGGCGGCGGCCTCGGTGAATTGCTTCATCTCCATAAGCACTGAGCTGCGCTCGATATAGGGAAATGGGTTATCCGGGTCGGCTTCGATCCCCTTGGAATAACTCGACAACGCTTCCGATAAGGCACCGCGTTTTTGGTAGACGTTGCCCAAGTTGATGTAGACGGACGCTTCTTTGCTGCCATTTTGGATGGCCATCTCAAAGTCAGCAGCGGCTTTGTCCAGCTCGTCGAGTTGCAAATGGGCGATTCCCCGGTGTAAAAGCGCATCAGGTGATGGTTTCTCGGCGATGAGCTTCGAGAACTGTTCGACCGCTAACTCGACCGGAATCACATCATCGGCAAAGACCCACCCCCCGTAACGGGGAACCATCAGCCATTTCTCGTGGACCTTGGTGAAACGCAGGACTGATCCCGGCGAAACCACGCCAATCGGCTTGTCACCGGCGTAGACCTGGGTCTTTTGAGAAAGCACAATCACCGTCCGACTAGCGGAATAGGTGTCGGGGTTGAATGAATGTTCCGGATCAGCTGCCGCTTCTCCGAGGACAGTCATCACAGCCAAAATGGTGAACTTCCACATCAGACAGCTTTCCAAAAAACACCACAGAAGGACTCAAGTCCGCTTGCAAACCGTTACGTCCCGCGTATCTTATCCAGACGGTGCAGGTTTCGCAGTGGCTTCATCTTGTTGTCACACATCGATTATTCGAGATGAAACCTCATGATGAGACAACATTGCGGTGTGTGGCCGCAGATTGGCGACTGTTCCTAGGGGGGACTGCTGATGAAACGATTTTTGATGGTGTTGCCAGCTTTGGCGCTTGCCTTGTCGGCAACGTACGCACAAGCTGGGGGATGTGGTGGGCACCGTGCTCGCTGCCGCCCGGCCCCGTGTGTTCGTGCCTGCGGCCATAGCGGCGGCGGGTATGCAGTGGCTGGAGGTTGTGGTGCTGCTGTCGTGAATTCGGGAGCCGCTTGCGGCCCTCAGTACACGACCGAAGAGCGCACCGTGATGGTTCCGGAACAAGTCCAGGAAACTCGGACTGTGACCGTGACCGAAATGAAGCAGGAACAACGCGAGCGGAAGTACTCCGTAAGCCGCCAAGTTCCTCGGACCGAAGAGAAGACCCGCACGGTCAACTACTCGGAAAACGAAGCTCGGACCCGTGAAGAAAATTACACGGTGTATGAGACCGCCTCGGAAGAAAAGACCGCCACCTTCACGGTGAACGTCCCGACCTCCGAGACGAAGACCGGCACCCGGACCGTCTACAAGACCGTCACGGATCAGGTCGAGCAGAAGTACACGGTCAATGTTCCGACTTCGGAGCAGAAGACCGCCACCCGTACGGTTTACAAGACCGTCACGGATCAGGTGGAGCAGAAGTACATGGTCAACGTTCCGACCTCGGAAACGAAGACCGCCTCCCGGACCGTCTACAAGACCGTCACGGATCAGGTGGAGCAGAAGTACACGGTCAATGTCCCCACTTCGGAAACGAAGACGGCATCCCGCACTGTGTACAGCACTGTCATGGACAGCGTTGAGCAGCCCTACACGGTCATGGTTCCCTCCACGGAAACCCGGACCGCGATGCGGACTGTGTACAACACCGTCCAGGACACCGCTTACCGGACCGTCTCTCGGGACGCTGGTCAGTGGGTCACTTCGCAGGTCTCCGATCCGTGCAATCCTTGTGCGATCCGGTGCTGCAAGAAATGGTGCCCGAATGTCGTCTGTGAGCAGGTTCCTTACACGACTTGCCGTCGTGTTTGCAGCCAGGTGCCTTACAACTACAACGTGACCACCTGCCACCCAGAAACCCGGACCCGCACGGTTCAGGTCTGCCGCCAAGTCGCTTCCCAGCAGGAGTACACCTACACCGTTGCTGGCTGCCGCCAGGAAGAGCGGAGCCGCATGGTTCCGGTCTGCCGTCAGGTTGCCGAGCAGCAGGAATACTCCTACACGGTTGCTGGCTGCCGCCAGGAAGAGCGGAGCCGCATGGTTCCGGTCTGCCGCCAGGTTGCCGAGCAGCAGGAATACTCCTACACCGTCGCTGGTTGCAAGCAGGAAACCCGCGAACGCAAGTACACCGTCTGCAAGCAGGTTCCAGTCGCCAAGACCCGGACCGTGAACTTCACGGTTTGCGTTCCGAAGACCCGCGAAGAGAAGTACTCTGTGACGGTTTGTGACACCGTCTGCGAAGAAAAGACCCAGACGTACAATGTGTGCGTCCCGGTGCAGGTCCAGAAGGAAGTCACGGTCAACGTCTGCCGGATGGTCCCCAAGACCATCACCGTGCAGGTCGCTGTGCCAAGCTGCGGCGGCTGTGCTGCTGCGGCTCCTTGCGGCTGCAACTAGTCTGAAGACTGCCTAGCAGTTTGAACTCCGCGACCCCGAGGGAAACCTCGGGGTCGTTTTCATTAGTCTAGTGCATTTCTAAACTCTGCTGCCGTTTGGTAGCGGTTTCGCGGGTCTGCAGCCAGCCCTTTTTCTAGGACACGAACCAATTGCGGCGGGACAGACTCTGGAAAATCTGGCAGTGGTTCACGGCCATGAGCCTGGATCGATTGAGCGACGTTGTGCTTGGGATAAAGGATGCGTCCCGTGAGAAGAAAGTACGCTGTGGCGCCGAGTGAGTAAACATCGGAACGGGCATCGATCGGTTGGCCATTGGCATGCTCCGGGGACATATAGGCCGGTGTTCCCAGGTAAACGCCGGTGCTCGTCAGATTGCCATCGGCGGCACGATCGGGATGGTCAATAGTCAGCCGGGCCAGACCCAGATCGGTGAGTTTCGGAACTCCTTCGGGGGTCAGCAAGATGTTGCCCGGTTTCACGTCGCGGTGGATAATTCCCAGCGAATGCACATAGTGCAACCCGTCAGCGATCAGCCGGATCAGCCGCCGCGTTTCTGTCGCCGACAGCGGTCCCTGAGTGGCGACGACCTTGGCCAAATCCTGCCCATCGACAAAGTCCATGACCAGATAGTGAACCCCGCTGGCCAGCGTGTCGGCATGATAAGCGGCGATGAGATGTGGGTGCTTGGCCTTGGCGGTGCTGGCCATCTCCAGTTCAAAACGAGCCAAAGCGTCTGCGGATTGAGTCAACTCCGGACGCAGCGTCTTGATGGCCACGAAGATCTTCAACTTCGTGTGCCACGCCTGATACACAGCTCCCATGCCGCCTTGTCCCAGCTTCTTCGTCAACACAAACGGGCCAAAGACCCGCTCATTTTCCGGCAACGCCAGGACGGCTGCATCGATCGTGAAGGGCGTCCCGGACGGCTGGGTCGATGCCGAGGATTTTACCTCGGGCTGTCGCGGGGGCGGACTGCCGCCGAACGCAACCGTGTCAATCGTGGCCCCCTCTGGCTGGGCGTAGACGCCCGTCGTCTCGAATTCGGACGGCGCAGGGGAAGCCGGGGGATGTGGCGGATCGGCGATCTTGGGAACCTCTGGAAACATTCGAGGATGGCGAGGTGGCCATCGTTGCAAGGTGAATGCCTCGCGAGGGGTGTCGATACGGCAAAATTTAATCTAACTCGGTGGGAAAGCGGATGTCAAGTGCGTTGGGATGGGCCTGGTCTGCTTGGACCTGATCTCCAACACCAGTGACTTCGGAGCAATTCGAGACGGCGGGAGACTGTCCTATCCGGGACTGGCGGGTTATTCTCCGAGCGGGTGGAAATGAGGCCGTCTCTCGTAGCCACGTTTCGCCAGAACGTGGGCGAATCACGCCACTCGCCCACGTTCTGGCGAACGTAGCTACAGAGCATTTTTGCCTACGGGCAGAATCGCATCCGCCACACCGCCATCCTGTTCCCGAGAGATTTTTCGTGCCCGAGTTTCAGTTCACCTTGCAAGCCACCGACTCCACGACCTCGGGGCGGGCGGGGCTGTGGCAGACGCCGCATGGGATTGTCGAGACGCCGGCCTTTATGCCGGTTGGGACTAAGGCGACCGTCAAAGGGGTTTGGCCTTCACAACTGCGGGCCATTGGTGTGCAGATGGTCTTAGCAAACACGTATCACTTGGCGCTGCGACCGGGGTCCGAGGTCGTGCGCGATCTGGGCGGGCTGCACACGATCATGGCCTGGGACGGGCCGATCCTCACTGACAGCGGCGGGTTTCAGGTTTTTTCCCTCGCCGAACTGCGGCAGATCGATGACACGCAAGTCGTGTTCAAGTCGCATATTGATGGAAGCTTGTTTGAACTCTCCCCCGAGCGGGCGGTGGCGATCCAGGAGGATCTGGGGGCCGACTGTATGATGTGTCTGGATGAATGTCCGCCGCACGATGTTTCGCGGGAGCGGATTCGGCAGGCGGTCGACCGGACGACGCTCTGGGCAAAGCGTTGTCGCGATGCCCAAAATCGCACGGATCAAGCCCTCTTCGGGATCGTGCAAGGCGGAACCGACCGGTCGCTTCGTGAAATTTCGGCGAAGGGCTTGCTCCCAATCGAGTTTCCCGGCTACGCCATCGGCGGGCTGAGCGTCGGCGAGAAGCCCTCCGAGATGTACGACACCCTCGATTTCACAGCCCCCATGCTCCCCGTCGACAAGCCCCGCTATCTCATGGGGGTCGGGCGTCCGATCGACATCATCGAGGCCGTCTGCCGGGGGGTGGATCTCTTCGACTGCGTGATGCCCACCCGCAATGCCCGTAACGCAACCGCTTTCACCAGCGTCGGTTCCGTCAAGCTGCGGAACAAGAAGCAGGAGCGGGACACGGCCCCGCTCGATCCGAATTGTGTGTGTCCAACATGCACGCAATTCAGCCGGGGGGCTCTGCGACATCTCTTCATGTCGGGGGAAATGCTCGGGCCGATGCTGCTGTCTGTTCACAATCTGGCGTATTACCAGCAGGTTGTCCGGGAGCTTCGTAAGGCCATCCAGGAGAATCGATTGGCCGAATATCGAGAGACCTACCTCCGGAATCTTGAAACGGCTCCCCAACAGCCTTAGAGTGGTGACATTCCGCCGGATCATTCTGTCTCTTCATCCGTTACGGCGGATATTCCCCGGAAGGTTCCTTCCGGACCACGTTCCCGTCATTGGCGTTCTGTGTGGTTGCCCGTCAGGGGCTCCCAAGGAGTTGGTTTTCCGATGTCCGAATCTGTCATTGAAATCCGCAACCTCACGAAGATCTATCGTGACTTCTGGGGCCGGGCCAAGGTCAAGGCTGTGAACTCGCTGAGCCTCGAGGTCAAGAAGGGGGAAATCTTTGGCCTTCTCGGACCGAACGGTTCCGGGAAGACGACGACCCTCAAGATGCTGCTCGGGCTGCTCTTCCCCACGGAAGGCGAGATCAAGATTCTTGGTCAGCCCGCACACGATGTGAAGAAGAACGAGAAGATCGGCTACTTGCCGGAAGAGTCTTACCTGTACCGGTTCCTCAACGCGGATGAGACGCTTGAGTTCTACGGGCGGCTGTTCAACATGTCGTCGGCGGTCCGCAAAGAGCGGCGTGACAAGCTGATCGAGATGGTCGGCCTGCAGCATGCCCGCAAGCGGCAGCTCAAGGAATACTCGAAGGGGATGACCCGCCGGATTGGTCTGGCGCAGGCTCTGATTAACGATCCAGAGCTGGTGATTCTCGACGAACCGACGAGCGGCATGGACCCGCTCGGTACGCGCGAGGTGAAGGACTTGATCCTCAAGCTCCGCGACGAGGGGAAGACCGTCGTGATGTCGAGCCACTTGCTGGCCGACGTGCAAGACGTGTGCGACCGGATTGCGATCCTCTACGGCGGCGAACTCAAGGTGCTGGGCGATGTGAAGGAACTGCTCGAGTCCAAGGGGGAAACCCAATTGGTGACCTCGAAGCTCGAACCCGCCGCCCTCGCGGAAGTGGAAGCGGTGCTGAAGAAGCACGGAGCCGCCCTCCGCAGCTGTTCGTCTCCCACGGCCAGCCTGGAAGAGCTGTTCTTGCGAACGGTCGAAGAGAGCAAGGCCCGTCCCGGTCGGCGTTATGCGCCGGGCGAGACGCCCAAGGCTTAGCTTGCGTGCGGTCCAGGTTCGCTGGCATTCAGCAAACACTGGCCATCGGGGGTTCGGTCGACGCAGTGCGGGGAGCGATTCATTCCGTTTCTCTTGTTCTCTCGCTCACTGCCGTTGAACTGAACCCGAGGTTCTCCTTCGGTTGTTCCATCAGGGGTTTGATCCCAAATGAATTTTCTGACTGAAATCACGACCTGGATGGTCGTTGTGCTGGCCATGGGAGCAGTGGCGGGGGTGACTGGCATTGTGACCAGTTGGCTCGTGGCGGGTTCTCGTGGAGTGAAGAATTTCGCGGGGATTATCACCCGCGGGATCGCCGATTTGGTGCTGCTCTCGCCGCGCCGGATCTTTGCGATCACCTCGTTGACGGTCCGCGAATCGGTGCGTCGCAAGGCGCTCTGGATCGGGGCGGTCTTTCTGTTGCTGTTCATGTTCGCCGGATGGTTCATCGGTGACGCCAAAGAGTCGACCCCGGCCAAGCCGTACGTCAGCTTCGTGATGACCACGACCCGCTGGATGCTGCTGCCCGTGGCGGTACTCTTGTCGTGCTGGGGGTTGCCTGCGGACATCCGCGACCGGTCACTGCACACCGTGGTGACCAAGCCGGTGCGGCGGAGCGAGGTGGTTCTGGGCCGCATCGCGGGGTACGTGGTCGTGATGACGACCCTCTTGATCGGCGTCAGTTTGACGGGGTTCCTCTGGGTCCGGCGGGTGGTCCCCGAGCGAGCGCAGCGGCAACTTGTCTCGCGTGTGCCGATTCGTGGTGTGGGCCAGACCGTGAAAACCACCGCGGCGGAAAAACCGGAAGAGAACATCCTGAAGCGGAACGTCGGTGACCTGCTCGATGTGCGTCAATTCATCGAAGGGGCGACCGCCGAACGCGCGGTCTACGTCTTCGAGGGCCTGAATGAATCGATGTTCCCGGGCACCGATGACATCCGCCTGGAGTACTCGTTCGAAGCCTTTCGAACCTTTAAAGGAGAGATTGGTCAGGAGATCGCGTTCGCCGCAGAAGTCGTCAACGAGGCGAAAAAGATTCGGGCCTCCGTCGGGGTCTACCCAGTCAACGAATTCTCCGGAGAAATGGCTCATATCCTGGAAGAGGGAACGTCAGAGAATTTGATTATGGTGGAGCGAAATCTCCCTTACGTCCCCGATGGAGAGGATACTCCTAAACAGGGCAGTCTGTTTCAAGACTTTGTGGTGGACGGGAAGCTGCGGGTGGAGATCGCCTGCCTGGATGCTCAGCAGTTTCTGGGGGCGAACACGAGCGACATGTTTATTCGACTTCCGGATCGCTCGTTTGCGAGCGGCTATTGGAAGAGCATCTTCACGATGTGGCTTTCGATCGTGTTGATCGTGACGATCGGGACCACATCGAGTTGCTTCTTGAAGGGGCCGGTCTCGACGCTCGCCACGACCGGTCTGCTGGTGTTGGGAACGTTCCTGAAGGCTGGCCTGATCTCCCGACTCAACGACTACTTTGGTCTGAAGGGCGCTGTTCTGGGCGGGGGCCCCGTCGAGG
>JAYSVZ010000206.1:0-2275 GCA_043718305.1 Planctomycetota bacterium
TTACGATTGAGCAGCATCTCAAATTCCGGCTCCGGATGAGTGTTGATGAGCGTGGATTAGTGTTCCAAATCTGCAACTGAAGACCAGTTCGGAAACTGCCCTAGTGTTTATTCTCCGCGCGGTCAGGAACGATGTCATGACTCGAACATCGCTATGACACTCGCCCCTCACCTCCAACCCCTCTCCCGGGCCTGAAGAGCCCTCGTTGCAGCAATCCAGGAATGTCACGACTTCGAATGCACTGAGGGTAACAGCTTGGGGGCCACGTACTCCGCTATAAAGCGAGGACTCGACACCGAAAGGTGTCCGCCCCAGTGTCCGGTGTGGAGCATGCCGAAGTGGTATGGCAAGCGATGAATTCGCTGTTGCTCAGAGAGGGCGGCGCGGTCCATGACCTCGGGCGTAAAGCCGACATTTCCGGCTGAGACGCAGTGTCGACCATCGGTCGTCCCGGCCACGAGCGTCCCGACTCCGAGGAACCAGAAATCCCACCTCGACGAAACGTGCCATAGCCCGCGTTCCGTCCGGGCGACCGCGACATCCATCGGATAACCGGGAGAGAGGGCGGGCAGCAGCAAGACGCCGCACGTGATGCGGCGTTCTGGTGGGAGTTTTTCCAGAGTGAAGGCGATCATCGCGGCTCCCCCCGAATGGCCGACCAGATGCACGGGCTGGCCGGGATGGCGATCCTGGTAGGCGACGATTTTGTCGGCCAGCACCAGTGCCTGTTCCTGATGTCGTTTCCGAGATCGCAGATTCCATAAGTAGAAGAGTTTTCCACGAGTCCAGTCGTGAATCTCGATGGCTCCGGGAAAGCCTCCGCGAGCGATGCCGTTGGCAATATTGCGATTCCAGATCCCGTACCCCTCGATCCCTGGCAGAACGAGGCACAAGCCCAACTCCATTCGCTTGGGAGTGAGGTAGGTCTGCATGCGAAATCGCCCCTTGAAGATGTGCCCGTTGACAGCCGTTGTTTTAGAGAAACGCGACCGGTTCGGCCAGACGGGAGGTCATTGGGGCATCTTCCGATTCGGTCTTCCGTGGAAGCACTCAGGAATGAGCCAGACATTGTCGGCGACTTCTCCGAAGTCGCTGAATCGACGTGACAGACAGAGGTTCTGTCCGATCAACACATTGATCGTCATCCGCGACCAACCTCCTCCGCTGCCATCGGTCCACCGGCCTCGGAGAGTCCAGCGACAGTGCTGACTGACCACTGAAAACTGACGACTGAAAACTCCTCTACGACTCTCCCCCATCTGTCCCGTTCGCCCGCAATGCTCGGCACGAGTACCAAGCCGCTGCCCCTTCCTTCACCGTTCGCGGTGGATCAAGGCGAAGAGCTTTCGGAGATGAAACCGCCCGCCCGCCTCGCGAGATCCACGGCACGTCACCCATGGCGGCTTCGAGGTCGGGAGATCATTCCGCCAACCCCCGAGGAATGATGGAACGATGGTTCCTTCTGAATCGCGACTCACGACCGATCATCCGAAATCGCGACTGTGAAGATTGCGGCATAGCACGGGACCGAGTGCGGCGTAGCATGGGTTTTCAACCCTCAAACAGTCGCAACTCGTTTCCCAGCATTTCGCATTGGAATTGACACATCCATACTCGACCATAGAATCACGGCATTCTTCTGCCGCACTTCTGCGGTCGAATACCTGTTCGGCCGCAACAGTAGGAGGTCGAGAGTGGCTCAACACAACGAACAGAATTCTGGTTGCAAGCACGCACCGCCGCGAAAGCAGGTGCTTCTACTTAGCTGCATGGATCAGCGTCTGCTTGATGACACTGTCTCGTTTATGAATAGCTACAACTTGGCCAACCGATATGACCAAGTCGTTTTCGCAGGGGCCGCACTCGGCGTCATGCGACTCAACAGCCCGCCGGTGGTTGGTGATCCAGCGGCGAGACACTCCGCCTGGAAGGACGTGTTCTTCCATCACCTTCAGGTCGCCATCGACGTGCTGGGCCGCAAGATCAAGGATATTTTCATTCTTGAGCACCGCGATTGTGGCGCCTACGAACACTTTCATCCCACTTACAACAAGCCCTATTGCGAAGACCAGCCCGGGAAAATGAGACCTAACAAGGCGGTCAACCGGAGCCGCCGATCACGCGGGTTCTGAAATCGTCGATTCTTGGCGGCGGCCCAGTTACCTTGGGACGTTCGTCGGCTCAACAACTCCCGCAGAAAACACAACTATGCACAACTGCAACGTCCTTTTTATCAGGGGCGAAGTGCCTGACCCCAACTCCACCGTCTTTAGCC
>JAYSVZ010000207.1:0-2273 GCA_043718305.1 Planctomycetota bacterium
TCCGCTCCCCCCGGTCGTTCATCGAGGTGCCGCTGATTGAGGACTTGGAGCAAGTCGAGCTGCTCGCGCTGGGCTGCGCGGTCGAGGTGGGCCGGTCCCTTGAGATCGAGAATCGGCGTCCCCATCGGTCGAAAGAGCGTCCCCTGAAAGCTGGCGGGCATGAAGCCACTCGACCAGTTCGGCTGACCGCTGATCGGCCCACCGCGACGATCAAGGATCACGACATACCCCGGCAGGCTCTGGTTCTCAGTCCCCAGTCCATACACGCACCACGCCCCCAGCGAAGGGCGACCGATAAACGTCTTGCCGGTGTTCATCGCGACCAGGGCTGACCCATGCGCGTGGCTATCGGTGTGGCACGAGTTGATCACCGCCAGCTTGTCAGCATGTTCGCGGACCTTCGGGAAGTAGTCGGAGATCATCAACCCGCTTTCACCGCCGGGGCGAAACGGCCGCCACGCCGGAGTCAGATAGCCGACCTTACGCCCCCCAGAGTTCGTGTACTTCTTTCCCTCGGGCAGCGTCTTCCCGGCGTACTTCTCCAGCTCCGGCTTGTAGTCAAACGTGTCGACCTGACTCGGGGCACCGTTCATCATCAGGAAGATGCACGACTTGGCCTTGGTGACCAGTTGCGGCGGCCTTCCGGCGGAAGGGGAGTCTGCGGAGCGTGGCTCTGCGCCTCGGGCCGAACTCGAAGAGAACCCGTTCATGCCGAGGAGTCCCGCGAGGGCCACCCCCGTGAACCCGCCGCCCATTTCCCAGACGAACTCGCGCCGCGTCTGGCCACAGGGGAAGAGATTGCCGGGATGTAAGACGGCCTTTCCAGGCCGTCTCGAGTGAAGATCAGTCCACATAGAGGAACTCATTCGAGTTAAAGAGGACCACGCACAACGACGCCCAGGCTAGCAATCGCGGATCGGGCTGGGCCATTGGTGTTGGTTTTACTGTTTCGAAGATGTCATACCCCTGGATAAGCCAGCGGATCGTCCGTTCCCGCTCGATCGCGGTCAGTTCGCGGTCATAGACGAGCAGTGACGCCAGATCGCCGTGCCAATACTCGCCGTCGATGTTCCCCTGTTGCCCGATGACCCAGGGAGTATCCAGCCGCCGTTCTCCGAGCGGGGTTGTCCGAGCGGCGATCTCAACGAGATTATGCAGCACGCGCGCCCCAGTGGGACCACTGCTCGCAGTCAGTACGAACGGATACTTCCGTGAGACGATCCGTCCCGCAGTTGCGAAGTCGTCACTGAGACGCACCGTGTCGTCCGCGGTGAGTCCCAGAAACAGCGACGAACCGATGTTCCCGTCGCGGTTCCAATTCGACAGGATCTCCCGATGCCCCGGCTTGCCCAGGTCAGTGGCCACAGCGAAGATCGTCATTGGCTGGTTGGTCAGCACTGGGCGTTTGAGGTTCATGAATCGGCGCTGTCCATCGAACCACATCAAGGCCCGTCCCGCGATTGCTCCCCGCACAAGCAGCGGACGCTGGATCTCGATCGACTGCGATGCATCGTTGCCCGCCGGGCTCTGATCCTTCCACGCGCTGATCTGGTTGTTCTCGTCAGCCACGACTCCCTGATCGGCATTGAGCCACAGACGCAGACCTTCGGGGAGGGGAGCCACGAGCGGTTCGGCCAGCGAAGCGGGGGAGGCTGTGGCGGCCTGCTCAAATCGAATTCGCTGAACCCGCAGATGAGCCAGGGCGGCGGTGATCTCACCGCCATCGGGCTCCCGCTTCAAGATCGAACGCCAGATCGCCTGGACTTGCTGCAGCTCATCGCCGTCCGGCTGGGTGAGGCGCGCGGCCAAGGCCTCGGCCCGCTGGTGGACGAACTCATTGTTAAGGAGCGCCAACGCCTGCGGGGCGACCGTCGACACATCGCGCTGGCCGCACGGCAGAGTCGTGTCACACTGGTCGAAAGTCGTCATCAGCGGGGGCAGCAAGCTGCGCTGCATGTAGGTGTAGAAGCTGCGGCGGTGCTGGTCGGCTGCGGGGGACGCTTTGTAGGCCGCGTCCTTGCGCGAGAGTCCTTCGAGGGCTTCGGAGCTGATCGAAGGGCGGAACCCCTCGCCGCCGATGCGGAGGTCAATCTCACCGCTGGATGTGAGCAACCCATCGCGGAGTGCCTCGGCGTCGAGCCGCCGCCGCTCGGCGCGCCACCAGAAATGGTTGCCGGAGTCGCGCTGTTCGTACGCCGCTTGATCGGGATGCAGCGACGCTTGCTGGTAGGTCTCCGAGGTTAGCAGCAAGCGGTGGATGGACTTCAAGCTCC
>JAYSVZ010000208.1:0-6558 GCA_043718305.1 Planctomycetota bacterium
AGGGCCAGCAGTTCGGGTTTCGCGAGTGAATGGCCGGGCCTTCAGCCCTTTCGATGTTCAGGGCGGGCGACGTTCCCAGGGGCGTTGCCCCTGGCTGGAGGAACGGCTGGCCCGTGGGGCCGGAGGAGGGTGGCTGGGCGACTTCCGCGGTGGCGGAGTAGTCACGGTGGTTCGCCGGACTCTGAGAATGCGATGACTGTGGAGCGAACTGCTTGATCACGATCGCAGCCCAGTTTCCTTCGAAAGAGTCCTTCCCCCCTCCTTGCTTCCCATCATTCGCGGGTCATAATCGCCTCCGTCTACACTGATCGAACCGAGAGGTCACGATGCGAACCCGATGCCTGTTGACGTGTGTGGTGGCGCTCTTGCCTGGTCTACTCTCAGCGGGAGAGCAGGTTCTGAACGGTCACACGTTCACGCTGCCGGAGGGCTTTGTGATTGAAGTGGCTGCGAAGGCCCCGCTGGTCGATCGACCGATCACCGCCGACTTCGATGAGCAGGGGCGGCTCTACGTCACCGACTCGTCGGGTTCGAACGATCCGGTTGTGAAACAGTTGGAGAACCCGACCCATCGCATCCGGCGGCTCGAAGATGTCAATGGCGATGGGGTCTACGACAAGAGTACGCTGTTCGCCGACAAGATGATGTTCCCGGAAGGGACTCTGTGGCACGACGGATCGCTGTATGTCGCTGCCCCGCCGCAGATCTGGAAGCTGACTGACACGGACGACGACGGTGTATCCGACGACCGGGAAGTCTGGTTCGATGGCAAGACGCTAACGGGCTGCGCGAACGACCTGCATGGCCCGTACTTGGGGCCGGATGGATATATCTACTGGTGCAAGGGGGCCTTCGCGGAGCAGACCTACGAACAGCCCGGCAAGCCGCCGCTGGTGACGAAAGCCTCGCACATCTTCCGCCGCAAGGCCGATGGGACCGGGCCGATCGAGAACATGATGACCGGCGGGATGGACAACCCGGTCGATCTGGTCTTTACGCCGACCGGCGACATCATTTTCTCGACAACGTTCCTGCAGAACCCCGGAGGCGGGTTGCGGGATGGACTGATCCATGCGGTTCACGGTGGTGTCTATGGCAAGGAGCACAACGTCACCGACTTCCACCCGCGAACTGGCGAGCTGATGCCGCCGCTGGTCCAGATGGGAGCCGCTGCCCCGTGCGGGTTGACTCGCTATGAGTCTCAAGTCTTCGGCAAGGAGTTTCAGGACAATCTGTTTGCCTGTCAGTTCAACATGTACAAAGTCTCGCGGCATGAACTGAAGCCGAGCGGGGCGACGTATGTGTCAACGGACACCGACTTCGTGTTGTCGACCAATCTCGACTTCCACCCGACCGATGTGCTGGAAGATGCCGACGGGAGCTTAGTGATCTTTGACACCGGCGGGTGGTACAAGCTCTGCTGCCCGACTTCGCAACTCGAGAAAGCGGACGTGCTAGGAGCCGTCTACCGGGTACGGCGGGTTGATGCTGTGCCACTCGATGACCCCCGAGGGATGGAACTCAACTGGAAGAACCCACGACCCGCCGAACTCACGACCCGGCTCGATGACCCGCGACCCGCCGTGCAGCGAAGAGCGATCCGTGACTTGGCGAAGCAGGCGGAAAATCCCGTATTAGCTGCTGTAAAGTCACAACTCAGTTCCCAAAGTGAACAGGCCCGGCGGAACGCCGTCTGGACACTGACGCGGATCAACTCGGCGAATTCTCGTGAGCAGATTCGCCAAGCCTGTGGCGATCCGGCTTCGTCAGTCCGGCTGGCGGCCCTCCACGCGGTCAGCTTGAACCGAGACGGAGAGTCGATGATGGACGCCCTCAAGATGCTCGGGCCGGATGCGGCAACGGCTCGCATTGCGGCGGAGATTCTGGGCCGGATCGGTCACAACATTGCTGTCGGTCAGTTGCTGTCCAGAGCTGGTGATCCCCGTGTCGATCGCGTTCTGGAACATTCGATCATCTACGCTCTCATTGAAATCGCTGATCCCAAGTTGACCTCCCAAGGACTCACCAGCCCGAACCATCGCACGCAGCGTGCAGCCATGATCGCGCTCGACCAGATGCCCGCCGGGGGCTTAACACCCGACCAAGTCGTACCGCTGCTCACCTCGGCTGACATCACGCTGCGCGATACCGCATTGTGGTTGGTCAATCGCCACACGGAATGGGGCGATGCGCTGGGAACCTACCTCGAACAGCAACTGGCGCGCCACGAGTGGACCGAGGCTGAGCAGCAGAATGTCGAGTTACTGCTGGCTCGTTTCGCGGCGACTCCCAGCGTGCAGGCACTGCTGGCCAAACAGGTCGCCCCGCCATGGGACGATACTGTGCAGTCGACGCGAGCAGCGATCTGCCTGAGTGCGATGCGGCAGTCTGGCCTCGCGAAGATGCCGGAGTCGTGGCTGCAGTCGATCTCAATATTGCTCGGGCCGGAGACACCGAGTCCCATCAAGCTCAAGGCCCAGGCGATCACCGTTGTCCGCTCGGTCCCGCTGCCCGAGAATGGGACTGACGATCTCGCCAAGGGGCTCCGGGACTTTGCTCTCCGCTGTCACGCGGATGATGTCATGCGCGTAGAGGCCGTGGCTGCCCTGCCGCCCGGTCCATCTGTTGCCGACCCCGAGATGTTCGGCATCGCTCTCGACCGGCTACGAGTAGAGGTCTCTGTCGCCGAACGCTCCGCAGCTGTCGAAGCCCTGCTGAAGGCCCAACTTTCTGTCGAGCAGCTGGGCTTATTGGCTGACATGATCGCGACCGTGGGGCCGCTGGAGTTGAATCGCCTGCTGGCTGTCTTTGAGCCGTCGTCGGAACTTGCGGTCGGTGAGAAGCTGATCGCAGCTCTCAAGAAGTCCCCGGTGCTGACCAGTCTGCGCGTCGATGCCCTCAAGCTGCGGATCGCCAAGTTCCCGCCGCCGGTGCAGGAGCAGGCGGAGGCCCTCTACGCCGCCATCAATGTCGAGGCGGCCAAGCAGAAGGAACGCCTCGACGAACTGGTCGCGCTGGCGGGGCAGGGCGATATCCGCCGTGGCCAGGTCGTCTTTGGCAACCAGAAATCTGCCTGCACCGCCTGCCACGCGATGGGCTATAAGGGGGGCAACGTCGGCCCCGATCTGTCGCGGATTGGCAAGATTCGCACCGAGCGCGATCTGCTCGAATCGATCCTGTTCCCCAGCGTCAGTCTCGTTCGCAGCTACGAGCCGATTCTGATCGTGACCCACTCCGGCAAGACCCACAATGGATTGATCCGCCGCGAGTCGGCTGACGAGGTCGTGCTAACGACCGGAGCCCATCAGGAGGTCCGCATCTCCCGATCCGACATTGAGGAGATTCGCCCCAGTACCGTCTCCGTGATGCCCGCTGGCCTCGAAACCCAACTCACCCGCGAGCAGATCATCGATCTTGTCACGTTCCTGAAATCCCGCCAGTAGCTTCCACAAGCCAGAGCCTTCAGCAATCATCCAGCATCCTCCTCCGGCTCCCCTCTCCCCCGGGAGAGGGGCTGGAGGTGAGGGAGCTTGGCGAAACAACTCCCGAAGTGCCTGACCCCGTCGCCCTTCTTGATGGACAAGTTCGATGCCTCATTGGTTTTGGATGGCCCTGTGGTGCGTGACTCAGTGTGCGACCTTGCAGGCAGAAACCCCGATCCTCACGGGAACGGCACTGGCAGAACTCGGCGGAGAACCGCCCGCTGCTCCCGCAGGATTCCCAAACACGACGGCCTGCATCGCCGCAATTCAACTCGGGCTGGTGAAGCTCGTCGATCGGGACGCGCCACTGCCGGAGAGCGTGGAGTTGCGATCGGATGTCGAGTACGGCCGAGTCGGCGACCGCTCCTTGAAGCTCGATCTCTATTCACCGAAAGTGAGAACCGGAAAGCTGCCATGCCTGATCTTCATCCACGGCGGTGGTTGGAAGGGGGGCCAGAAGGAGGACTACCGCCTTTACACCCAAGCCTTCGCGACGAAGGGCTACATCGTGGCCAGCGTCGGCTACCGACTTTCCGGCGAAGCCAAGTTCCCGGCAGCTGTTCACGATGTGAAGTGTGCCGTGCGGTATCTGCGAAAGCACGCCGATGAACTCGGGATCGATGCAGACCGCCTGGGCGTCGTCGGCGGTTCGGCGGGTGGGCATCTGGCCATGATGATCGGATACTCTTCGGACGTGAAAGAGCTGGAGGGGGAGGGCGGTCACGCGGGAGTCAGCAGCCACGTTTCCGCCGTGGTCAACATCTACGGGCCGACGAACTTGAACGATGATTTCGTCCGCGAGAACGAGGGGGCCAACAAGCTGGTCGAATCATTCTTCGGCAAGCCCGTGGCCGAGGCGGGGGACCTGCTCGATACAGCCTCACCGGGGTTCTACCTTGATGCAAAAGACCCTCCGACGCTGATCCTCCATGGAACGATCGATGACATCGTCCCCGTCAACCAGTCGGATCAATTGGCCCAGAAACTGACAGATCTCAAGATTCCGTATGTCTATGACCGCCTGCCGGGGTGGCCGCATACGATGGACTTGGCCAAGGATGTCAATGTCCGGTCAACATGGCTGATGGAGCGATTCTTGGAGCAGACCCTGAAAGTCGGTTCGCGACAGTAATACCGTTGCCGTGGCTCACCGCCTCGTAGGACGGGCTTTCCAGCCCGTCCCGCACGGAACCATCGATTGCGAGTGAGACTCATCGAGCGAACACCAACCTCAAAGTTGCACCCCGCCGGGCCATCCGTGAGCCACGCGTCCACGCGGGACGGCCTGGAAAGGCCGTCGGATCGTAGGAAACGTTTCCTGCCACCGTACTTGTAGCCTTGGCGAAGCCCTCGCCGAATGTGAAACACTACGGTGCCCTTTCAATGGCTGTTCATCCCGGTGGATTCCGAGTGGAGACATGGATAGGATGGCCCGTCCGGCCCGGGGGATTCTGGGTGATACTTGCACGCTGGCATGGTGGCCCGCAGTCAGGATGACCGTGCATTGACGTGACTTCATGGGTGACCCGCACGGCGCTTGCTGCCGCCCCGGGTGCCCTCTTTGGGCCAGTTCAAAACCTCATGGTTGACAAGACTCTCGAATCGGAAGATCAACTCGTGGACCGCGCCAAGCAGGCCCTTTCGGCTTGCAGTTGGACGCTCGGCGAATGTGCCGCCCTCTGGACCAAACGCTATGCCAAAGGGCGGACCGATGCGGCCTTTGGCGAGATGATCGGCCTCAGCGCAGACCAAGTCTACCAGCGCCGCCGCGTCTGGGAGACCTTCGGCGATGTCCACGATCAGTACAGCTCATTGAAGTGGTCGCACTTCTACGCGGGCATCAACTGGGACGACGCAGCCGCTTGCCTGTCGTGGGCTGAAGAGATGCAGGCGACCGTCGCTGAAATGCGGGCCTGGCGGCGGGCGCAGCATGGGGAAGACCTGTCGATGGATGCCGATGAGGCTGAGGTTCCCTTTGATCCGACGGGCGAGTTTTTGTCTGTCGAGACGGGAGTCGTGCGCGACCCGTCTGAGATGGGTTACGAAGGGGGCCGCCGCGCCCTAGCCGGAGGGGCCGCCGCCTCGGATGATCGCGAATTGGCGGCGACCGCAACCTCTGTGGCCCGCGAAGGTCGCGACGACTACGCCCCCTTCGGCAAGGGCGCCCGTGGCCCCGCCCCCAGCGACACCGACCGCGACAAGACCGCTCCCCTCACAGAGCAGATCGCGAAGCGTGTCGTGTCGACCTTGGAGAAGTGCAACCAAGCGCTGTCGCCCGAAGTGCTGGAGGACTTTCACACCCTCCCGATGGCAGTCCAGCAACGGCTGATCAACGCTGTTGATAATCTGGCTTCCAAGGTTGCCGGATTGCGGTGAGGGAACGGCTGGGAAGCCCATTCAGTGACAGTTCAGGGTGAATCTATTCTTTGAGCGGTCGGAAATGACACATTCGGGTGATCGCGATGTGAGCCGCAAGGCGCTCGCCGCACAAGGCGGAAGTAACCCCTCACAAGGGCCACAACCCATCCCGTTTTCACAACCCTCTCCGATACCCCTTCAGGGCCCCAAAGGGGTTACAGGGGATAGCCCAGGGTCGCGACCAACGGAAGCGCACCCTGGGGTGACCCGATGATGAATTCCCCTGAACCCTGAAGGGGTTCTACCCGCTTGCGAACAGTAGAACCCCTTCAGGGTTCGCTCAATCGGCAGCCGGTTTCCCAGGGTGCGCGACCTGTCGTCGCGACCCTGGGCTATCCCCTCTAACCCCTTTGGGGTACCAAATCGCAATTCACACTCGTCCCAGGAACGCCCTGCTTCCGCCCTGAAAGGGCAACGACAAACCAGCCCAGGGCAACGCCCTGGGAATCGGGCCCACTTGCTCGCCAAGCCCTGAAAGGGCGGCACATCGGATGGCTCCCTAGTCCACCACAGCGGAAGTCCTGCATCACCAAAGCCAAAGTCCGAGTCGCTTTGCCCACGTGTCCCGTGAATGCCGCGTTCGTCCGCCCTGAAAGGGCACCAACAGACCAGCCCAGGGCAACGCCCTGGGAACCGAGTCCGCACGTTCGGCAAGCCC
>JAYSVZ010000209.1:0-2265 GCA_043718305.1 Planctomycetota bacterium
ACGGGGTTGCGGCAGTCATCGGACGCAACCCCGTGGGGGTTGAAACGGCTGACATCGATCGAAATCCCAGGGTTTCCCGCCGTGCGGGCAACCCTGGGCCCCCGTGGGGGTCAATTCACCGACGATTGGGACGCACACCCATCCGATGCTGCTTTCCACCCATGAGGTGCGCGAGATGCCCACAATCGGTACACTGACGGCAACCACGATCGCTGACCCGCGATTGCCGGATGAGCTGAACTCCCGATTGTGCTGCCCATGTCCTCCCGCACCGTTCGACTTGTGACTCTCGGATGTAAGGTCAACCAGTACGAGACGCAGCTCGTGAAGGAGGCACTCGTGGCTGGAGGCTTTCGCGAGGCCGAAGAGGCCGAGGCCGCCGATCTGTGCGTGGTGAATACCTGTACGGTGACCGGGGAAGGGGACTACAAGTCGCGGAAGATCATCCGCGCACTGGCCCGCGAGAACCCCGGGACGCGGACGATCGTGATGGGGTGTTACGCGACCCGCGACCCTGCGGCAGTTGGCGAACTTCCCGGCGTCTTTGAGGTGGTCACCGATAAACGCGAACTCCCCGACGTGCTCGCCAGACAAGGCGTGTACGATATTCCTGACGGCATTAGCTTCTTCGAAGGACGCAAGCGAGCCTATGTGAAGGTCCAAGACGGCTGCATTCTCCGCTGCTCCTATTGCATTATCCCCACGGTTCGTCCCGGCCTTCGCAGCCGCACGCCGGAGTCGATTGAGGCTGAGGTTCGCCGCCTGATCGACAACGGCCACAAAGAGATCATCCTGACCGGGATTCATGTCGGGCATTACGGCGTCGACACGACGCGCGGGAAGACGGGCTTGCCGCCGTTTCGGTTATGGCATCTGTTTCGGAAGCTCGACCAGATTCCGGGGAACTGGCGAATGCGGCTCTCCAGCATTGAGGCCAACGAAGTCGACGAAGACTTTTACAAGGCTGCTGCGGATTGCGAGCATCTTTGCCCGCAGTTTCACCCCGCCTTGCAGAGTGGTTCGGACGGCGTGCTGACCCGCATGCGAAGGCGTTATCGAGTGGGGAAGTTTCTGGAGAAGCTCGATCGAATGCGAGCGATCATGCCGGATGTGGCCTTCACAACCGACATCATTGTCGGCTTTCCGGGGGAGACCGATGCCGAGTTCGAGGAGACGGTCGCGACCTGCCGCCAAGCGCGATTCATGAAGATGCACATCTTCCCGTTCAGCCCTCGCCGAGGAACCCCCGCTGCCGATTATCTGGACCAGGTTCCCTCCAATACGCGGAAGGAACGCTGTCAGCGGCTAGCAGCCGTAGAACACGCACTCGCGAGTGATTACTATGCAACCTTCGTGGGCCAGCCTTTGGAGTTGCTCGTGGAAGGGTTGGTCTCCGATCGTCCGGGATGGGTTCACGGAACGGACCGCCACTACATGCCGATCCAGCTTCCGGGCCAGATCGCGGATGTCGGGACGATGAAATACTGTCGCGGTGCGGAAGTGTGCGAAGGTTTTCTGAGAGCTGAATGATGGCTGAACCAGTCCCGTTTCCATCGAGCTTCTTCACCGTCGAACAGGACGGCGGTGTCTACATTGCCACGCTCAACCGCGAACAGCTCACCGATGATGACAACCTGGAACAGTTGGGTCAGGACTTTCACATGGTCATCGATAAGCAGGGGATCACGCGGTTGGTTCTCCGCCTGGGGCGGGTCCGCTACATGACCAGTTCTGCCCTGGGGCGGCTGATTACGCTCCACCGCAAGATGAACCGGTCGGAGGCGATTCTCGTCCTGAGCGAGCCAACGAGCCATGTGCAGGCGATTTTGGAAACGGCAAGGCTGTTGACCTACTTTACGGTCTGCTCCACATTGGAAGAGGCGATGACAGCCTGCGGCGTGTAGATCGCTCTGGCTGATGGCTGAATGCTCTGTCCGAAGGCCAATCAGCGCGCTTGGTGCCAAGTCGTGACGGTTCGGGTGGCACAACCTGAAGGGTGAGGTTCTTGAGTCCCCCGTGCTTCACGGCACCCGCTCCCCAGGCCGCATGTGATTCGCTCTTGCCCATTCGTGGCTTTGGCGGACGAATCACGAGCCCACTGGCACGGGGGGCTGACCGGCCTGTTGATTTAATTGCCTGCCCGATTACCATTCCGCCCGGCAGTTGGAGGCTGGGGCTGGGGGCGAGGGAGGGTTTGCCGTGGAGTATTGGTCGCAGGCGCCGCAGGTGCGGGGGCAGATGGTGTTATTTGCGGAGCGGCTGGAT
>JAYSVZ010000210.1:0-6543 GCA_043718305.1 Planctomycetota bacterium
ATCTCCAGCACTGCCCACCAGCCCGCGCCCGAAGTGGTGCATCCACACACGATTCACGAAAACCCGCCCCACGAGAGGATGCTTTCCGCTGGTCAGCGAACGCGCAAAATTCAACCGGCGACCGCTCGTCGGAACAGCTGCATCCTTCGCGGGGACCGGCTGAGCATGATCTCCGAGGACGCTGAGCTCGCCAGGTTCGACAGCTTCTCGGGGCTGATTGAGATCTCCTCGGAAGAACACGTGCGTGGCTGGAATCTGACCGGGGACTTCGGTGAGGCACGATACAAAGCTTTGCGGAGGACGTTTCGCATTGGCCGTCGCGAGCAGATCATCGAACTGTTTATTGTGTTCGTTAATCCGCTGTGGCTCGTAAAGAATCGCACTCCCCCCATCGACGTTGAGACTCGGATAGTCTTTCAGGAGTTGCAGATCGAGCGGAGTCCGCTTGTCGGCAGGCGTCTTCCGGGCCAGGGCTGCGGCTCCCTGCCACTCGGGGTCGAGCTTGGCGAGTTCCTTCTCAAAGATCGACTCGACAATCGTCAACAGAGCTGACTGCCGCTGGCCGTTGATGGTGCCGACCGCTTGGTCGACCTCGGTATTTCGGGCGTACTCTTCGGGTTGCCAAAGGTTGATGAGCCGCGCTCCGGGCGGTCGCCAATTCTTCGCATCGAGAGCAGGCTCAAAGATCGCCCGCAAGCGGTAGTAGTCGACCTGCGAAATCGGGTCATAGCGGTGGTTGTGACACTGGGCACATCCCACGGTTAACCCCAACAGCGAACTCGATACGATCTTGAGGGTGTCGGCCATGACATCGTTCCGAGCCACGTTCGGATCAGCCACGGTCCCACTCGTTCCATCGGGGGCCATGCGCAGGAACCCGGTGGCGGCCAGCCAATCGGTCTGCTCGGGCGTCAGTTTCTCATACGGGGGCGTCAGGAGTTCATCACCCGCGAGTTGCTCCGTGATGAACCGGTTGAACGGCTTGTCTTCGTTCATCGATCGAGTCACATAGTCGCGATACCGCCAGGCCCAGGGGCGAACCGGATCCTCTTCCGAGTAGCCATCGCTGTCGGCGTAACCGGCGGGGTCGAGCCAGTGCCGGCCCCACCGTTCGCCGTATCGACTCGATGCCAGAAGCCGGTCCACCAACTCTTCGTAAGCGGTGGGACTCGGGTCACTCTCGAAGGCATCAATCTCTTCCGGGGACGGAGGCAGCCCCAGCAGATCAAATGACAACCGCCGAATGAGAGTCCGCCGGTCGGCATCCGGCGAGAAGGCCAGCCCGCGGGTCTCCAGATCCTTGAGCAAGAAGGCATCGATCGCCGTGCGGACCGCTTCACGATGGTGGACCATCGGCACCGCTGGCCGCTGGACCGGGACAAAGGCCCAGTAGTTCCGCTCCTCTTCGGTCCACTGCGAGTTTCGATCGACCGACTCCGGTTCGGGACGCGCGGTGAGCGCCCCTTGAGCAATCCACGCCTTGAGCTTCGCCAACTGGTCCGGGGGAACCTTCTGGGCAGCCTTGTTCCCCACAACGGGCGGCATCTCACCCGACTCGATGCGTTGAATCATCAGACTTGCACCGGGGTCATCGACCACGAGGGCCGGGCCAGACTCCCCGCCCGACTTCAGAAAACGGACCAGCCGTAAATCGAGCTTTCCCTCGACCCGCTCTTCCTCGCCGTGGCAATGCCAGCAATGCGCCTTGAGAATGGGCCGGATGTCGGCCTCAAACCGCAACGCCTCCGCAGCCTGCAAGGCAGCTATCGAAGCGAGCCAGGCACACCAGAGACTCGCATGAATCAACAGCCGAAGCAGCAAATGGAATCCCCAGTCCGAGACGTGGTTCAGAGAACACTCATAAACCTGCGTTGATTATTGCAGTCGAGGCGATCCAAGGCAACTGCGGGATTGCCGGGTCACAAACCAGCCGCGCCGCGCAAAAAATATCATGCGCCCCGGTCCATTAGACTCTTAAAGCTCGATTGACGTAATGTGTGTGTGTGTGTGTGTGTAACTTACGCAGTGTCAGTATGAAGCTGTACAGACTTTACGGAATGGACTCCAACTTCCATGAAGAAAGAACAGAGGCCATGATGAAGAAAGATTTCACGCGTCGGTCGATTTTGGTTGCATTCGCAACTATAATCGCCATGATGAGCAGTCTGGGTGCAGCGGAGTCGCAGGCCGCTGATCATGAGGTCAAAACAACAGGGACTGGCGGAAACACGTATCCGAGCATCTCGATTCACCTGTACAAGAGCGTGTTTAATCCCCAGACAATGATGTACGAATGGCAGTTGCAAGGTGCCCCGTGGCAGACGATGACGATGTACGGCACCCAGCCATTCGGACAGCAGACGATCTATAAGTACAAGAAAGGTTACACTGGCCTTACTGCGGGGTCTCAATACTGTGGTGTGATGGAGCGATGGGATTCCAACGCCGGGACTTACGTCCTTCACGGCGAAGACAACTTCACCACCCCATGATGTAGGAAAATCATGCACCGAACCGGATTCACGATCACTGAGCTACTCGTCTCGATGGCTGTGATTGGGATTCTCACGGCGATCATTCTGCCAGCCGTCCAGAGCGTGCGCGCCTCGGCGCGGCTGGTGGAGTGTCGCAGCCGGTTGCAGCAGATTGGGCTGGGTCTGCATATTGTCGAGCAAGTCGAGAAGTCGTTTCCGAACTCGCATGATGACATCTATCATCGCGGGATGGGATTCCCCGGCGATGGGGGACCGAGCGTCTATCAGTTTGGATCGACACTTTCTTGTCCGGCGGACACGAATGTCTCTTCTTGGACAGGTGTTTCTTATCTGATGAATTCAGGAACCCGGTTCTCGCCGAATGAAAATGGCTTCTTTCGACAGGATCGCCAACGACGACGACCGCGAGACATCACAGATGGCCTCTCGCAGACCGCCGGGTTTTCCGAGAAACTTGTGATCGGCGAGCACGAGCGGTTAGCGCGGATCGATGATGACCGCTACCCGCTCTGGCTGGGACGATGGTACGCCGCAGCAGATGAGGACGTTTTTTTGGCAGACTGCCGGTCTGGGTCCGGATCCGCCACTCCGCTCCTTAATGCAAGCAATCTAGAGTACACACACCGGTTCACGCCAAACACTCGCGGATGTTGGAACGGCACCGTGAGCGGAAGCCATTTCGCCTACATGCCAGCCAGCAGCCGCCACACGGGCGGAGTCAACGTTCTGTTTCTGGATGGCCACGTCTCGTTCGTCTCCAATTCTGTGGACTCAAATGTCTGGATGGCGTTGGGGACAATCCATGGGAACGAGGCGGTTTCGTCACCCTTTTGAAGATCGATCACATGTGGAACCGACGAAACGTTCTCGGAGCAATGGTAGCACTGGTCAGCGCGGGTTGCAGTCCAAAACCAGACACTCCCCAGGCCGATGATTTTTTAAAGAACTTCAAGGTTCTGATGCGCGACAACACTCCTGTTCCAGACCACTGGGAACAGCCTCCTGAACACCCACTCGACATTACAATCCGCTACTCGACGATTGCGACGGTCGGTACGATTCAAGATCGAGAAGTTGTTCCAGCCGAAAAATGGATTTTTTACTGCGATGCGCTGGATGACACTGGGAAGCCTGTCGCTTCGAGCGAGTTCCGGCGATCCTCGGTCTACGCCGAGGAGTTCATCTCTGAAAAGCTAATCTGGGAATCACCAGACCGCCCCAAGTCTTTGCCCAAGGATGAGGAGTGGCAGTGGAGCTACCTCCGATTTGAAAAACCTGGTCGATTCACTGTCAGAGTTCGTGTTTTTCCAACGGCCTTCCGTATTGGACACTCACCACAAATCGACTTTGGTCCTGGAATCGAACTCTGGCAACACCCGATTGTTGTTCTCCCCGGTCAATTTCCGTCAGGTCCGAGATCATTCAAGACCTACATGATGAGCGCCACACCTCGGGATATTTGGAGAAAGATCAGGAACGATTGATCTTCTCAATTCTCTCGCCCCCTCACCCGGCGATAGTTTTGTTTCTGCGATCAACAGTACAGGCCATCAGCACGTGCGAAAAAACGATCCCAACTCCACAGGCGATCAGAACCTCGAATGGCCACAGATTGTGAGATGTCGGATCCTGCGATATGCCCCACCGGATATAGAGTCCGACCGCGAACAGCCCCAGCAGCGGCACACAAGCCACGAGTCGCGCCAGCCCCCGCACTCGCTTCAAGAAGTCAACCGCAATGGCGACATTCGCCGCGACAGCAGCCAGCAACACACTCTGCACGACAACATCAAAACTCATCATGCACCTGCTCCCTAGCCAACGGTCGGCCGCCGAGATGCAAAAGTACAGTTCTCATTTCGACAATTTGAGCCGAATGTCCCATATCGGCACCTTAAGCTTCGCGAGAGCAGGCCTCATTTCCACCCGCGCGGGGAATAAAACTGATCTCCGCTGATCAACACTGATCCGGAGGCTTCGTAGGGTGGGACCAGCCTGCTTTGAGGCGCAGGCCAGCGCAGGCCCACCATTCTGGGGATGGAGGCTATCCATGGTGGGCCTGCGCTCCAAAGCGAGCTGGTCTCCACCCTACGGATACCGAAATCGAAAGCGGATCGGCTTGCCCCCGTCGATCTGAGGAGCATTCCAAGAGAAAAGCAGAGTGGGTCTGCTATCATGGCACCGCTTGGCGGACGCCTGCCCCACATTGGAAACAACGCTCCATGGAATGCCTGCTCGACCGTTTTCTGCGTTATGTCCGGATCGACACCCAGTCGGACGAGAAGTCGCCGACGCTGCCCTCCACCGCCAAGCAACTGGAACTGAGCCGGTTGCTCGAGCGGGAGTGCCGCGAACTGGGGTTGCAGGATGTCTCGATCGATTCGCACGGGATCGTGATGGCCACGGTCCCCGCGACCGTGTCGCACTCGGCTCCGATGATCGTGTGGAATTCGCACGTCGACACCTCGCCCGAGTATTCCGGGACCGACGTGAAGCCCGTCGTCCACAATGACTACCGCGGCGGGGACATTGTCCTTCCCGGTGATCCTTCGAAGGTACTCACGCTCAGCGAGAACCCGCACCTTAACGAACTCTGCGGCAAGACGATCATCACCACCGACGGCACCACGCTCCTCGGGGCCGATGACAAAGCGGGCCTCGCCATCATCATGACAGCTGCGGATCGGCTGATGCGAGACCGGTCGATCCCGTGCGGGCCAGTGCGGGTCTGCTTCACGGTCGATGAAGAGGTCGGGCGCGGGGTCGAAGGGCTCGACTTCGAGAAGCTCGGCGGAGTCTGCGGTTACACGCTCGACTCGGGCGGGGTCGGGCGGATTGATACCGAGACGTTCTCTGCGGACCTGGCGATCGTGACGGTCGAGGGCCGCAACACGCACCCCTCGGTCGGGAAAGGAGTGATGGTCAACGCAGTCCGCATTCTCAGCGACTTCATCGCGCGGTTGCCTCGGCAGAATCTTTCGCCCGAAACGACCGATGGGCGAGAGGGGTTCCTGCACCCGTATCAGATTCAAGGCGGCGTGGCGTCCTCGTCGTGCCGGATCATCTTGCGCGACTTCGAGACCGAGAACCTCGCCAAGCAGAAAGCACTGCTCGAACGCATCGCCGAGGGCCTGCGCGCGGTCTACCCAGAATGCCGGATCACGATCGATACAAAAAAACAGTACCGCAACATGCGCGACGGACTCCACAAAGAACCCCGCGCGATCCCCAAGGCGATCGAAGCCGTTCGAGCTGCAGGCATTGACCCGATCATGGACATCATCCGCGGCGGCACCGACGGAGCTCAAATGACCGAACGCGGGCTGCCCACACCAAACCTCTCCAGCGGGCAGTACAACCCCCACTCGCCACTGGAGTGGACCTGCGTCGAGGAGATGGAAACGGCTGCTGCGATTTTGGTGCAGTTGGCGGTGGCGTGGGGAAAAGAAGTGCTGTAATCGTTGAGAACTCTTGTCCCAGTCTTCTCCCCGCAGACGCAGAGGCAGGGGATTTGGTCCAAAACAACTCCTCGATTTGATGTTGAACAGAAGGGAACGAAGGTAACGAAGAGCCTTTGGATTGATCCCTTCGTTAACTTCGTTAACTTCTGTTCAAATCCATCGGTGAAACTGAGATGTGAATCTGGTCCAATCCCATCGCTGCCCCGGCGTGGATGGACGCGACTATCGGGGAGGTTCAACGGCAGGTGAACTTTTTACGTTCTCCGTACGAACCGCCTTGCCCTTTTCCCAGTGTTCCTTGGCAACGACTTTGTCGTTCTCATAAATGTCGATCCTGACGATCTCTCCGTCGAGACTGTGTATGATCCGTGTGAGTTTCCCGTCTTCGTCCCAGCACTTCTTTCCGCCCACTTCCTTGCCGTTTTCATAAAGCCCCTCCTCTCTGACGGCTCCATTGGGATGCCACGACGTGTATTTGCCATGCGGTTTCCCGTCCTTGCAAGAATAATCGAACGCCTTTTTTCCCGCACCGTGCCACATTCTCCGCCGCATCAAGTTCACCCCCTGATAGACCTCTTCTTGCATTC
>JAYSVZ010000022.1:0-8624 GCA_043718305.1 Planctomycetota bacterium
ACGATCGAGATCGAACGCTTCGTCAAAGAACATGCCGTCAACGAGAAGACCCGCGACCAGGCCCAGGCGGAACTCAACACCTACGAGGTCAAAGCCCCCTGCGACGGCGTGATCGTGCGGGCCATCAAGCAAGTCGGCGAAGGGGTCCAAGTCGGCGAAACAGTTGTCAAAATCGTCTCGACCAAGCGGATTCGAGCGGAGGCCGAAGTCGATCTGGCGATTGTTCCGCTGCTCAAGATCGGTGGTCCAGTCACCGTTCTCGTCGATTTTCAAGGAGCGGGCGGGAAGATCATCACCGAACGCTTTACCACCCTGCTGAAGCACATCGACCCCACGGTCGACCAGACCTCGCAACGCGTGCGAATCTTCGCCGAGATCGACAACACCGCGGGTCGCCTCCGCGAGGGGCTGCACGCGAAGCTGGAACTCGGAACGGAGTAAGGCCAGTGCCGCCCCGTATGGTCAACTGATATCCACCACACAAGTCGTCGCAATCATGTCATGCATGCAGCGATGCTCTTCCCCAAAGATCATGAGGATGTCGACGATGGCGTAGATCGCCCCCACGAAAGGGATGGCTCCCATGAGCCCGTGGGCGTCTTCGCAGAGTCATGCGATCGCTCATCGATCAGGAACCCCGAGTGACCAGCAATCCCCGAAGTGCGGTGGCAAATCTCTCCATATCTTCCCAGCGAGCAGCGGGCGACTTGTGTAGTGACCGCATGATGACATTGCTCCGTTCCGCAGCGACGCCCCATTGACTCAAGTCAGTCGGTAAGTCGGGTGATAGAACGCGCGTTATCGTCTCCGGCAGATCCCGCCCCGCACAGGGAGCTTCGCCCGTCAGAAGGGAATAGAGCAACCCACCCAAACCATAAACATCGGTCCGATCACTGATCGGTCCGAAGCCCGGATTGACTTGCTCGGGAGCAAGGAACCCCGCAGTGCCTCCGCGTGGCGAGTCATCACTGGCTCCCCAGCGGGCCATGCCAAAATCGACCAGTCGGCAATCCCCCTTAGAGGTCATCACCACATTGGCGGGCGTCAGATCGCAGTGCCAGACCCCGACCGCATGGGCGGCCATCAATCCCTCGGCCAAGGCGAGCCCAATCCGCACGACCTCCCGGACCGCGTGCGGCGGCGGCCACTCCGCCAAGCACTTCCCATCGACCCACTCGACGACCAGAAAAACGGCCCCGCGATCAGTCCGCCCCCAGCCGTAGACCGGAAGCACGCACGGATGCGAGATCGCTCGAAGAGAGTCATACTCTCGCAAGAACGAGGCGACCGCGTTCGCGTCCGACCAAGCGGACTTCTTCAAAAACTTCACAGCCACCGTTCGCCCCAATTGGCGATCCGTAGCCCGAAAGACTTTGCTGAAGGCCCCTTGCCCCACCATCTCATGCAGCATCAGTTCCGACAGTGAACGAGTCGGCTGGGCTGAGATCATTGGGCGCGTTGGGTCGCGTGGGGCTGCCACTGCGTTCATCCGCTGAGCCAGTTCCGCGTGCGAACGATCCGCACTCACCAGCTCGCGCGTTCGTTGCTGAGACCGCCTCACGGTCCGCTCACTGACCTCAAGTTCCCGCGCAATCGTGGTCGACTCATCGCCCCGAAGTTGCCGCACCAGGATCTCTCGATCGAGCCCCTCGGTCACAGCCACCAACCACTCCAATTCGTCAGCCAGCAGAACCGCTTCCTCGGCGGTTGGGACTTCACGCGCGGGCGGAGACCAGTCATCGGGCGTCTCGGTTTCACGGAGGACTGATCGCTTCTCGGACCGATGACGCCGTGCCTGCCGGGCAAGCTTTCGTAGCGTCAACGTCGCCAGAAGCGACCAGAGATCGGCGTCTGGTGACAACTCCCACTTCCCCGCACGGGCCCCGACGAAGTAGCTGCGAAAGGCGGAGAGGACGATGTCCTCGGGGTCGAGGCGGCGTTTTAATGTGGGTGATAGCCGGGAAGCTGCTAGGGCCTTCAGTCGCGCCAAGTATCGATCAAGCAAATCGCGAGCAGCGAGCGATTCATCGCCCAGAGGCACCGGCGGTGGATCGAGCGGGGCCGTCACGCCACAACCTTTCAACAATTCCGGAATTCCGTGACCGCCACGACCAAGGACCGGCATATCCCGGATGAACACGTGACATGGGCATCTTGCCCATGCCGGAAAGGCCTCACGGGCTAGAAGCCCGTGCCACCTTTATCTCGACCGACTCTTCACTGGCTCACCGACGGGAGTGATCTCATGGCAATGGTTGTGACAGAACCGTGTTTCGGCTGCAAGTACACCGATTGCGTGGTCGTGTGCCCCGCCGAGTGCTTTTATGAGGGGGAGCAGATGCTGTTCATTCACCCCGATGAGTGCATCGACTGCGGAGCTTGCGTCCCGGAATGCCCGGTACAGGCGATCTACTACGAAGACGATGTCCCCGAACCGTGGCGCGAATACATCGACCTGAACCGGGAGATGGCGTTGCAATGTCCGCAGATCGTGGAGCAGAAGGCTCCGCTGGTCTGAGTGGGAGCAGAGATTCCTGTCTGCCGATCAAGAATGATTTCGGCGAGAGCATTTCGCGAAACGGCGTGCGGGTGAATTGTTGTTATTCCGCGAGCGGGTGGAAACTAGGCCTTCTCTCGTAGCCACGTTTCGCCAGAACGTGGCAACGTGGTCCTCGATAACGGCTGGACCGTCTCGAAAGAGTTCGGCCACATCACTCATGGCTAGGTCATGACCTCGCACGCCACGCCAGCCAGGGTAAGACGGTCGATCACGTCCTCATCGGCGAGTCCGCCGAGTCACTCGGAGCTGCGTCCCGCGAACAGTTCGATGTGTCGGCCTCAAGGGGCCGCGAGCGGTTCACCGTCTACACCGATGACAAGTCCCGCCTCCTCGAAGCCATCGAGCGCCACGATAAAAAAACTGGCAGACCACTCCTAGCGAGTGTGTGCGTCCCCAACGTCGGTGAATTGACCCCCACGGGGTCTCGCCCCATCGCCCAGGGTTGCCCGCGCGGCGGGAAACCCTGGAATTTCGATCGATGTCAGCCGTTTCAACCCCAACGGGGTTGTGTCCGACTTACTAACGCAACCCCGTTGGGGTTGATGCGATTTCGGGATGACTGACCCAGGGTCTGCCGCTGCGCAGCTGACCCTGGGCTAAGAGACGAGACCCCGTCGGGGTCAAAGACCGGTCCGATTCTGAATTCACCGACGTTGGGACGCACAGACCCCTAGCGAATCTCCGGGGATAGTCTCTTGTGTCCCGTCGGGCCGCTCGTGAAAATGACCGTCCGCTGGATCAGCCAGCCCATACCCGGGGACCACGATGCCACTCTCACTCAATCCGAAAATCACGGGTCGCAACGATCACAACGCCGTCTTTCTGGGGACTGCTTGCGATCTGGCCTACCTCCCCCAGGACCAGGGGCACGCCGAGTTTGCAGCTAAACTCGGGCTCGATGCGAAGCTCTACTCCGTCGACAACTCCCAGTGTTACCTCGCCCAGAATGATTCAGTGATTGTGTTGGCTTTTCGCGGGTCAGAGATTCCGAACTCCATCGACGGGTTCAAGGACTGGCTCCTGACCAATGCCAAGAATTTTCTGGTCATGCCGACCGGACAGATGGGCACCGACTTCGCAGCCGCCGGTGTCGGGGCTCGCTTCCACAAGGGATTCGTCGAGGCCCTCGGCGAAATCTGGAACCCCATGTCCCAGGCGGTCGAGGCGGCGTTCAATCAGAAGGAACGCCCGCTCTACATCACCGGACACAGCCTCGGCGGGGCCTTGGCATTGCTGTCGGCGTGGCGGCTGCAGCGACAGATGATCTCAATCCACAACGTTTACACCTTCGGCGCTCCGATGGTTGGGAACGACGTGGCGGCCAAGGCCTTTGAAGTGGAGTTCCCCTGTCGAATCTTCCGTTACGTTGATAGCGGTGACATGGTGCCGAAGCTGCCGACGTTCAGCATCTTTTCAAATGAGTATTGGCACTGCCTGACTGAGGTCGTGATCGGGGCGGCCCCGTGTGCCGGTTCGGCGATGAAAGCCCTGGCGAGCGGAACTCCCGAGGCCGGGATGTCGTCAGCCGTAATGGAAGGGGTCTGGAGCAAGGCGACTTCCGGGATCGAAAGACACCTGATGGGGAACTACATCGCCCAGTTGTCGGGGTTGCTGGGGAAGTCGGGCTGATCGGAAGGCTGTCGTGTTTAGTTTTCAGTTTTCAGTTTTCAGTGGTCAGCCAGAGAGATCGCTGGTGTGTGCGTCTCAAATGTCGGTGAACTGACTCCCACGGGGGCTTGACTCATCGCTCTTCGTCCCGCGAGGGACATCCGATAATAGCCCACCGTTTCAACGGTGGGAGTGCGTCCGGGACGAACCGGATGGTCGACATCACCCGCGCGCACACCGGGAGCGCAAACTGCTTGCCGCAAGGATAGGTCGTGGTCAGCCAGCGATCATTTCCCACGCGAAACCTTGGAAGCAATCCAAAAGACCAGTCGACGGAACGGACTCCAGCAGGTGGTCGCGATCGACTCCAGACAGAACACAAATGGCGTCGCGACCACCATCGGCCAGAATGCATGGATGGGAATCTCAAGCCAGTGATGCCGGATGACACCCCAGTATCCAGACAGATGGCCTGTATGTGGTCGAAACGAATTCAGATTGGCAATGACCACACCGAGATTCAGGCAGGCAATTCCCGTGAATGTCAGTAGCACTCGTCGCCGCAAAATCGGACGGACGGTCAAATCATCAAACGCCGGAGCCAGCGCGACTCCCAGGAACCCCAGAAAGTACGCCACCTCTTCCCAGAACCAGTGAATGCGAGGATAGCCTCGGCAGGTCGCAGCCGGGTAACAGAGCCAAAAGTGGAGCCCAATCGCCGCGACCAGCCCGAGAAGATACAGGCCAATTCTCACGCGATGCCAGCCGCGAGACGAGAGCGGTTTGATTTGGTATAAGAGGATCTGACGATTATCGAGGTAACCAAAGCTAGCGACAAACGCATGAACATCGATTCCGACTGGGTACCAGTCCCTCTCCAGATATTTCTCGGGGGTGAATCCAGAGATGCAATCGGTCTCGATCAGACAAGGAAAGCCGACTCCGATATCGATCCAGAGGCCATAGGGTGCCCTGGCAATCACCTTGCCGACGACAGCTTGATTGACGGAGATTCGGCACTTGATCGCTGACCACTCTTGCTCGGCCACATCTCCATCACGCTTGGGAAACCGGTCCGACAACAGTTGTTCACAGCCATCGTGATACATCTCCTCGTCTCCCAAGTATGACGTTCGCCGATTGCCGAACCTAATAGTCATTCTACCAGGCGAGTGACAAATGTCTGGAGCAGTCTGTTCCTTGCCCTTGAGCAGTCAATCCCTTCCAATACCAACGAATCCAACTTCCCCGATTCGTTCGGGGTGATTTGAAATCCCTCCAAGGAGACTTCTCATGGCTTACCAACCTCTCAATCGTCGTTCCTTCCTTCAGACCACGGCGGCGGGGGCGATCGCGGCCTTGGCGGCTCCGGCTGTGGTCTCGGCCCAGACGCTGAAGACCGAACTGCATGTTGCCTCAGTCGGAGCCAACGGGATGGCTTGGACCGACCTGTCCTCGGTCGGTAGCCATGCGAAGGTGAAGTTCGTTGGGTTCTGCGATGTCGACTCGGCTCGCTTCGACAAGGTCGACGAGAAGTTCCCCGGCGTGGCGCACTTCGCCGACTATCGCGAGATGATCGACAAGCTGGGGGACAAGCTGGATGCGGTGATTGTCTCAACGCCGGACCACATGCACGCCCCGGCGGCGATGTATGCCATGAATCGCGGCAAGCATGTCTACTGCCAGAAGCCGCTCACGCACACCGTTTGGGAGGCGCGCCAGATGCGGCTTCTGGCCGACAAGAAACAACTGATTACGCAGATGGGGAACCAGATCCATTCCCACATGGAGTACCGGCTCGGAGCGCGGTTGTTGAAGGAAGGGGTCATCGGGAAGATCAAGGAAGTCCACTCGTGGGTCGGGGTGAAGGGGCAGCAGTATTACACCGGGACCAAGCGTCCGCCGAACGCCGATGTGCCGAAGTCGCTCGATTGGAACCTGTGGCTCGGGTGTGCTGCGGAGCGTCCGTTTGCCCCCGAGGTCTACCACCCGTTCAAGTGGCGAGACTGGCAGGACTTCGGCTCCGGGGCGCTCGGCGACTTTGCGTGTCACATTCTCGACCCGGTCTTCACGGCCCTCGACCTGACAGCCCCGAAGACGATTCAGTGCGACCACGAAGGGTTCAATCCCGAACTCTGGCCCGGCCCGGAGACGGTCAAGTATGTCTTCCCCGCGACGAAGTACACGGCGGGCGATACGCTGCCCGTGACGTGGTACGACGGGGGTCGCAAGCCGCCCCGAGAACTGGCCCAGATGCCTGCTGGTGAGGAGCTTCCCGGCGGTGGGTCGCTGTTCATCGGCGAAGGCGGCACGATGGTCCTGCCCCACTACGCTGTGCCGAAGCTCTATCCGCAGCCCAAGTTCGCCGACTTCAAGGCTCCCGATGTCCAGACGCTCAGCCACTGGCACGTGTGGGTCGATGGGGTGCTGAGCAACACCAGAACCAGCGACGGGTTCCACTATGCTGGCCCGCTGACGGAGACCGTCCAACTCGGCAACATCGCAGCTCTGCATCCTGGGAAGACCTTGGAATGGGATGTGGAAGCCCTGAAGTTCAAAAACCTGCCCGAAGCGAATGCGCTGCTGACTAAGAAGTACCGGAAGGGGTTCGAGGTCGAAGCCGTCTCGTAGAGCGGTTTCTGCTTGAGTCTGTTGCGACCTCGGTCCCAGTTGAAGCCAAGGACCGAGGTGGCTCATTCTCAGACCATGCCATCAGTCCGAGTGAAGGCGATCTATGGCACCACCCACCACCAGTCTTCCCTCGACCAGGCTCGTTTCCGTCGATGCTTACCGAGGGTTGGTGATTCTGCTCATGCTGGCAGAGATACTGCACTTCACGGCAGTATCGATCGCTTTGCCTGACAGTGCGGTCTGGGAGTTTCTTGCTTTTCACCAGTCGCATGTCAACTGGGCCGGCTGCTCATTGCACGATCTGGTGCAGCCATCGTTTGCGTTTCTGGTCGGGCTGGTGGTCCCATACTCAATAGCCAGCCGTCAGTTTCGAGGAGACTCGCTGACCAAGAGCACAACTCATGCTCTTCTCCGATCGGCAATGCTGATCGGGATCGGCATTTTCCTAGAGTCACTCGATGAAGTTCGAACTGTCTTTACCTTCCACAATACGTTGACTCAAATTGGCTTGGGGTATTTCTTTCTCTATCTGTGTGGCCAACTGAAATGGCAGGTTCAAATGGCTGCATTCTTCTCGATTCTGATCGGGTACTGGGGGTTGTTCGCGTGGTATCCAGCCCCCGGACCTGAATTCGATTGGAATCAAGTCGCCGTGCCAAAAGACTGGCGGGATCTGTACGCCTTGAATGGGTTTTCATCGCATTGGAACAAGAATTCCAATGCAGCATGGGCGTTTGATGTGTGGTGGTTAAATTTATTTCCAAGAGAGTCGCCTTTCACACACAATTCGAGCGGACAATGCACTCTGTCTTTTATACCGATGCTTGGGCTGATGCTGCTCGGGTCGCTGACTGGCAACTGGCTTCAGGCGAAGACGGCGGAGGTGAGAAAACTACTCGGGCTGGCTCTCGGGAGTATCGTTTGTTTTGGGATCGCTTTAACTGCTTCGCGACTTGATGTCTGCCCCATCGTGAAGAGTCTCTGGACTCCCGCTTGGGTTTTCTTCAGTGGAGGCTGGTGCCTGGCCATTCTTGGTACGTTCCATTGGGTCACAGAGATCCAGCAATTGCACAAATGGGCCTTTCCGCTCGTTGTGATGGGCAGCAACTCGATCGTGGCCTATTGCTCGGGTTGGGTGCTGGCCGGACCGATCGCCTCGGCTCTCATCCGACATTTTGGAGAGAGGCCATTCCAAATCGCAGGACACGCATACACGCCCGTTTTGCAGGGAAGTGCTGTGCTGCTGATTCTCTGGCTAATGCTCTACTGGCTCTACCGGAATCGAGTGTTCATGCGAATATGAACACACCCTCTTTGCCTCAAAACAGCTCAAGGCCTGGGTTGAACAAGGGGTGCTCGTTGGGCGGGAAGTAAGGTTCGAAGGGACACGCTGCCGGATGTGCCTCTTCCGAGTTTCTTTTCTACCTTCACTGGAAAAGAAACCGGCGACTCAACGTAACCGTATTCCAGGTATACCTTTTCGAAATTGTTTCTTTTCCATTTTCGCCAAACAGCCCCTCGCATCCACGATTGCCACCCCCTGATGACCTACCAAGCGATTCATCGAAATTGACCCCCCGATTGCTCGCATTTCGGCCCATGCGCGGGGCATCTCTCCACGCTGCACATTTGGTGGGCGCAGCGGCCTTTGGCGGCGTGTCGGGCGGTGATCTGTGCGGCGTTGTGGCCCGATCCGGTCGACCCCTCTTTTCCCCTGCGTTTCCGACAGTTGCTGTCGAAAGACTTTGTGGACGCCACTCTCCATTGCCCCAAATCCGCTCTGAAACAGGCAGCGGTGGCAGAGAAGAGCCAGATCTGGCTGGAT
>JAYSVZ010000211.1:0-2263 GCA_043718305.1 Planctomycetota bacterium
ACCGCCTTCAACCTCCGCACCCTCCTGACCCTGATCCAAGCTCGCCCCGGCCCCGAACCCGATCCCGTCATCGCCGCCCCCTGAACCCCCACTCGAAAACGCCCCCCCTCCTCCTCGCTGCCCCTCCGCGCACCGGGGTCAGGGGAATTCCAGCACCCCAGAAAATCCCAGCCCATACTTCAACAGGCCGTCACGTCCCCCGCTCGCTGACGTTCTTGTGGGATGAGTACTTGCGCCAGACCCGCTCCCCTCGATCTCAGGCGGGATTTCTCGCGATCAGGGCATCCAGCTCCGCCTTCAGCTTCGGCAGAATGGTGTCGTACGTATACGCCCCGACTTCTTCGGGCCCCTTCTTGAGGTTCACGAAGTTCGGACCGCACCACAGTCCTAGATCGGCGTCGTCCGTCTCGCCGGGACCGTTCACGCGGCAACCCATCACGGCGATCGTGATCGCGTGATCCTTGGCGTAGGCGGTCATCTCCTTGACCGCAGCCGCCAGATCGATGAACGCCTCGTTCTCGACCCGCGAACAGCTCGGGCAACTAATGATATTCAGCGACTGGAGACCATAGTCCACCACGCTCCGCACCCGTCCAGCGGCGATGTCTTCCAAGATCTTGCGCCCGGCGATGATCTCTTCCGACTTGCGGGAGTTCGGGACCGTCAGCGAGACGCGGATCGTGTCGCCGATGCCGCGACTGATGAGCTGTTCGAAGGCGATGCGAGTCTTGATGATCCCGTCCGGCGGCATGCCCGCTTCGGTGACTCCCAGGTGCAGCGGAACATCAGGACGCTCGGCGGCGAAGCGCTTGTTGACCTCAATCACGTTGCGGGGATCGGAGTCCTTGAGCGACACCGCGTACCGCGTGAACCCCAGCGAGTCGAGGAACGCACAGTGGTCGAACGCACTCTCCAGCATGGGCGAGATCGAATCGTGGGCGTCGTACTTTTCCTTCTTCCCGGGGTCGACCGACCCGCAATTCACACCGACTCGCATCGCGCAGTCGTGCTCCCCAGCAATGTCAGCCAGGTAACGCACCTTATCCTGCCACGGCTTCTCGCGCTCGTGGTGATAAAGGTGTCCCGGGTTGTAGCGAATCTTGGCCACATGCGGAGCGACCAGCTCCGCCATGCGGTAGTTCTCTTGCAAGTCGACCGCGAGGTTCGCCTCGACCAACTGGGCGATCTCGGCGAGAGCCTCCGCGTCCTTGCGGCTATCGACCGCCACGCGAATCACGTCCGCCCCAGCGGCCACCAGATCGCGAATCTGTCCGACCGTGGCCTCAATATTCTGTGTGTGCGTCGCGGTCATGCTCTGCACCGCGATGGGATTCCCACCGCCTATCGTCACCGACCCAATCTTGACCGAACGCGTCGGGTTGCGAGGCAATGCTCGTGATTCCACACCAGTCTCCCTGCACTTGGATGAGGCCAGAATAGCTGTGAACTGACCGCACGATCATCGTAGCAGAAGAGAAACCGGGGTGAGAGTCGGGGCGGGCTCGGCGCTGAAGTTGGTCCGCAAGCCAGAGTCACGGTCAGTGGGACTGGCCGGCCGGCCTTGCAGAAGCCCTCTTCGATAACAGGTCTAATTCCCGATTTCCGAATCGTTCGCAGGGCGTTCCACGGACTTCGTTTCTTCCGCGTCTTCTGTCGCTCGCAGTTCCACCTGTCTTAACACGGCTATGAGAATCGCAATGGCAATGGTGACTGCGACCACTTCGAGCAGTCCCCATAATAGCCCGTCTCCTCTCCGCCCTTGCGTCAATAAGCGGCGCAGTCGTTCATTGCTAGAGTCAGAGAGGGGCATGGGATGGTTCACGGCGGACAACACGACGTTTGGGTTAATTTCGCATCTTCCGTGCCCGCGACATCACGCTTCATGGATTGTTTTTCAAGTGATGACCAAGTATGCGGTTACAAACATCAGCCACGATCCTCTGCCCGTCACGGCGTATCGATTTCTTGACATTTCAATCAACTGGGATTGTTCAGCCATCGCTTCAAGGGCACACGGTCCGCCATTGGTGCAGGACGCGTTCGGCGATCGCCTCGGGGGATTCCGTCCCCTCGAGTTCGATCGGCGTCAGCTCCTCCAGGTTTCGGAACCAGGTCCACTGCCGCTTGGCGAATTGGCGCGTCCGGGTTTTGAGTACGCGGACCGCATTGGCCAGGGGGACGCCCTCCTCAAGGTGGGTCAGGATCTCTTTATATCCGAGGGCTTGCCGGGCTGTGCGTCCGAGCCCGCCGGGAGCATGCCGGA
>JAYSVZ010000212.1:0-2262 GCA_043718305.1 Planctomycetota bacterium
ACCAGCTCGTTGGCCTCGGGAAGGCCAAGGTCGCCCAGCCCCTTCACAGCCCACATCCGGGCGAGCCACTCCGTGTCCTCGCGGGCCATCCGCATCAGAGGATGTAGGCATCGCGGGTCGTGAGTCAGCCCGAGGATGCGCGCTGCCGGAGATCGGGATAATGGGGTAGGGTGAGTGAGAAGCCCCATGAGGGCCTCGACGCCATGTTCACGGACCGCGGGGATCTGACCGATGAGCGACCGCTCCGACCAGTTGCGGACCGTGTTAACGGGATCGGTGAGACCCTCGATCAGCGAGACGATGGCGGCCCGGGAAGATTGCCCACCAAGCCCGAGCGCCGCCATCGTGCGGGTAAAGGCGCTCAACGAACTCCTTAAGGGCAGCAGAAGTTCCCCGATCAAAGCCAGGGAACTCGTGGCCAGCGATTCGGTCGCAGCTTGGCGCAGCGGTTCCGCAAGTTCCACATTCGAGGTGATGCTGACGAGCGCCCGCGCCATGTCGCTGTCCGTGGTGGCTGTGGCCTCGCGAATCGCGACCAGCCGGACTTCTTCCGTGGCCGAGTGCAGCCGTTCAAGCAACGAGGACATGCCGGTGACCCATGAAGTGGTAAGGAGCCGCCACAGGATACCTTGCCCGGCGTGTTCTCGGTATCAACGAAAAACGGCTCTCCGAGGCCGGTGTGCAAGACGCACCACTCTCAGAAGGCTCAGCGGGGCCTTCGGCTGGTTTGTGGAAGGAGACATGGCTGGCGAAATTCGTTGGGAGAAACTGGCCCACGCAAGGCTGGCCATCAAGACCGTCCGAGGAGCGGGTCGCAGAGGAGGCCGCAAGAAACTCAAGAAACGCAAAAGAAGAGCTGGCCTCCGTCTTGCGTTTTTTGAGTTTCTTGCGGCCCACTCCCCGGCACCGATCGATGGGGTTCCGCCCCCGTCTGCGTATTGGTTGCGGTCCGAGGCAGCGCTGTGGCTTCGGATTTCCTTTTGCCATGTGACACTCTGGCCAGTCGTGGCTCGGCGGGGGCTTCGCCTTACTTCAAGGACTCGGCAAACCTATCATTCCCCAGACGACAATAGCGAGCCCCTCCTTTGACAGCTCAGGGATTTGGCATGACGCGGGACGAACCGGTTGGCGATGAACCTGCCGAAGAGGAATTGGAAGTCGTCTTGCCTGCTGAGCCGGATGCGGCAGGGTCGCGCGATCAGGCGGGTCGCCAAGTCGACCAAGGGCAAGCGCGGGTCTTTCCGTGCGAGTCGTGCGGGGCGGACCTCGAATTCAGCATCGGGCAGCAGAAGCTGCAATGCCCGTACTGCGGGCACCAAAAGGCGATCGAGCTTCGCGAAGATGCCGCGATCGCCGAGCAGGACTTCCATCAATCGCTGAAGCGGCTGGAGCAACAGCACGAAAAGGGGCGCACGGACGAGGTCGGCAATCAAGAAGTCCGCTGCGAATCGTGCAGCGGAACGGTGATGTTCACGGGCCCACTGACCAGCACCAACTGCCCCTGGTGCGATGCCCCGATCACGCGGGAACAGGTCCATTCGGCGACGCATCGCATCCCGGTCGACGGGGTGCTGCCGTTTCTTGTCGAGCGGCACCGCGCCCAGCAACTACTCAAGGTTTGGATCGACTCCCGCTGGTTCGCCCCGACGTTGTTCCGCAAGAAGGGGGTCGACGGGAAGTTCGACGGGATCTACCTGCCGTTCTGGACGTTTGATTCGATCACGTTCAATGCCTACACCGGCCAGCGCGGTGAGGACTACACCGTGACCGTGGGGACCGGGAAGGATGCTCGGACCGAGACCCGCACGAGCTGGTATTCCGCCTCGGGCCGGTTCCAGCGGTTCTTTGACGATGTCCTGATCTGCGCCAGCACGGGGCTCCCGATGGCGCTGATTGATGAACTGGAACCGTGGCCGCTGGAGCGGATGGTCCCCTTTACGCAGCAGGTGTTAGCGGGCCTTTTCGCGCGAACTTACGATGTGACGCTTGAACCGGGCTTCGAAGAGGCTCGCGAGAAAATCAACGAGGCTCTGCGGGCTGATGTTCGCCGCCGCATCGGGGGGGACCACCAGCGGATCGACAAGATTCAGACCCGCCACGATGCCATCACCTTCAAGCATTTGCTGCTGCCGGTCTGGACGCTGGCCTACCGCCACAACGAAAAGACCTTCCGCGTCTTCGTCAACGCAGCCACCGGCGAGATCCAGGGCGAACGCCCCTACAGTTGGGTCAAGATCACGCTGCTGGTACTGTCGATCGCCG
>JAYSVZ010000213.1:0-6532 GCA_043718305.1 Planctomycetota bacterium
ACGAGACTTTGATTAATCTTATCGTACGTTCATCCCGGCCCAGTACGTATTCCGCATCCATGCCGATCAAGTTTCGTTGCCCCCACTGCGAACAGTTCCTTGGTATCTCGCGCGGCAAGGCGGGGTCGGTGACCGATTGCCCGATGTGTGGTCGGACGATCCGTGTGCCCGACCTCGACGGCAAGGTCGCCCCATTGCCGAAGCCGAGACTCGACCATGCCGATAGCGGCTTGGCCAATGCCCTCGATGCACTGGCAGCCCTGGAAAACAGTGCAGAGTTCGACGCCCCCATCCCGATCCCGCAGAAGGCGATCGCCGTCTCCGTCGCCGCTGGCCCGGTCGTCGAGGCCGTGCCGATTCCGGAAGCCCTCCCCGCGCCTCCCGTGACACCTCCCGGCGGGGCTGACAGCGGGCCACTTCGCGAACGCGAGGCACTCGCCGAATTGGCCGCGATCACGCCTCCCGACGCGGCCCGGCCCCGTGCAGCTCGCGCGAACGGTTCTCGGGTTCCCATGGTTGGCGGAGCAGCCTTGCTCCTGGGCTTACTCCTCGGGTTCGGCCTGGGTCGCGCGACCGCTCCCACTTCGAGTCAGCCCGCACCCGTGGTCGCTGTGAACGACATAGCAAACGGCGGCGCGGCCCCAGCGGCCAACGATCCCGCGACACTGCCCTCGGTCGTTCCTTCGCCAAGCGGTGAGCCCCCTGCCCCGCCCGCAATCGTGCCAGGCATCCCGCAGCGGGCCCTCGAAGGCCGCATCACTTACATCAGTGCGACCGGCGAAAGTAAACCCGATACCGGCGCACGCATACTGGTCATTCCCGCCAAACACCCGAACGCTGTAAAGCTCGGTGTTCTTAGCTTTCGCTCGGGTGCCAGCGCGATCGATCTTCAAATCGGCCAAGCATCGATTCGCGCTCTCGGCGGCGACTTCGCCCTCACCGACGCCGATGGTCGCTACAGCATCAACCTCCCCGCAGCGGGCCAGTACCGCGTCTTCATCGGCTCAAGATACCAAGCCCGCCCCTCCGAAACCTCCCCGGATGCCGCCCAAGTGAAAGCTCTGGAAACCTGGGTCGACCAGCCCCGGGCCTTCTTCGGAAGCACCCAGACGACCATGGCCGATCTCACCTTCGACGGGGGACGCGTCTCAGTCCGAGACCATGTGTTCACACGGGTGGAGTAACGGCACCTCGTCGACCGCCTCCCAAGGTCTCATACCGCCCCATCTTGCTTCCGAGAACTTCGCCGATGCCTACCGAAGCCTTGCCATTGTCATCCCAACTCGCGGAGATCATGGCTGTGGGAGCTGAGCTGACCTCCGGGGCGAAGCTCAATACGAATTGCCAGTGGCTCAGTGCGGAGCTTTCCGATCTCGGGATCGTGACCGGGTGGCATACGACGATCACGGATGATCTGGCGATCAATGTCGAGGCGTTGCGGCTCGCCACACAACGGGCCGATGTGGTGCTCATCACCGGCGGTCTGGGGCCGACTCGCGACGATCTGACTCGCGAGGCGCTGGCCGAACTCCTCAAGGTGGAATTAATTCTAGATCAAGCTTCGCTCGATGAGATCACGGTCTATTTCCAGAAGCGGGGCCGACCGATGCCGGAGCGAAACTGCGTCCAAGCCCTCTTCCCGTTCGGGGCTCAACCACTCCTGAACCCGGTCGGGACAGCCCCCGGAATTTGGATCGAAATCCCCCGTGCTGGACGCGGACCATGCTATCTCGGAGCGATGCCCGGCGTCCCCAGTGAGATGTACCGAATGTTCCGCGAGCAGATCGTCCCTCGTCTTCCCACAGCCTTCCGCGTGATCCTCAAGTCGCGGATCAATTGCTTCGGCTGTGGTGAGTCGCAAGCGGAAGAACTTCTCGGCGACATCACTGCTCGGGGCCGCGATCCCGAGGTCGGCATCACAGCTCACGAAGCCACGATTACGCTCCGCACCATTGCCCACGGGGCGAGTCGCACAGAGTGCCAAGCCAAGATAGCGGCCACCGAAGTCTTAATTCGCCAACGACTGGGGGACTACATTTATGGTGTCGAAGACGAAGAGCTAGAGGATGTCGCCGCCCGGGAACTCACGTCCAAGAGGTCCACTCTTTGGACGGAAGAGAGCGGAACGATGGGCGTCCTGGCTCAGCGCTGGATGCGAACCGGCTCGGCCAGTTACCGCGGGGGGCTGGTGACGAGAGAGCTCCAGGCTTCTCTCAATGAGCTCACATCGCGAGCAACTCAACTTCAATCGGAGCGCCAAACCGATTACGTCTTGATCGTCTCATCGTTCCCTTCGCCACCGACCGAATTGGGAGGAACGCCCGTCAAGGCCCTCGTCGTCCTCACGGGCCCCGCTGGTCAAACTGCTCACGAAGAGGTGGTCCTCTCCGGCAATCCGGCAATCCACGAAAGCCGAACCGCCAAGGTCGCCTCGAAGTTGCTGCTCCATTCGTTACTCGGACGCTGAACCTCGCGTTTGGCATGAATCGATTAGGCAAGAGTCACGTCCCCTTCCCCGCCAACCGGTTACCGACCTGCTCCAGAATGCCGAGCTTCCCACCGTAGGTCTTCTTCAGATTCTCCGGCGTGAAGACTTCGGAGACCGGGCCGCTGGCGATGAGCCGCATGTTCATCAGCAGCACATCATCGAAATATTCGGGTACGGTTTGCAGGTCGTGATGCACCACCAGCGCCGTCTTCCCCTCGGCCCGGAGCTCGCGAAGCAGCTCGACGATGGCCCGTTCGGTGGCCGCGTCGACACCCGCGAACGGTTCGTCCATGAGGTAGAGATCGGCCCCTTGCACGAGCGCCCGCGCGAGGAAGACCCGCTGCTGCTGCCCCCCCGAGAGCTGGCTGATCTGGCGGCGAGCCATGTCGACCATGCCGACCTTGTCGAGCGACTCGAGGGCCTTCTGCTTCCACTTGCGGGTCACCGGCCAGAACCAACCAATCTGGCGATACAGCCCCATCGCGACGACATCAAGGGCTGTCACCGGAAAGTCCCAGTCGACGGTCGTTCGCTGCGGGACATAAGCGACGCGGTGCCGCTGGTCACGGTACGGCTCGCCAAAGAACCGGACGCCGCCCGCGACCTTGGGAATGAGATCGAGCGAAGCCTTGATCAGCGTACTCTTCCCCGCACCATTCGGACCGACGATCGCGACGAGCCGACCGGGTTGAGCCTTGTAGTCGATGTCCCAGATGACGGGCCGCCGCTGATACGCCACGGTCATGTCGTGGAGCGACAGCGGGGACCAGGCGGGGTGGTCATCGGAGAGAGGGCGGGGATTGGTCATTGGTCATTGGGCAGTGGGCAGTGGGCAGTGGGCAGTGGGCAGTGGGCAGTGGGCAGTGGGCAGTGGGCAGTGGTCATCAACTCTTTCCGGCTCCCCTCTCCCCCCGGGAGAGGGGCTGGGGGTGAGGGCTGAGTGGCAAGACGGCTCTGTTCACGGCTTCTGCTTGGGCTTGGCTGTGGCTTTCTTCGCAGCAGCCTTCTTCACAGGCCGTTTCGCCTTCACCCGATCGGCAAAGACCGACTCATAGAGTGCGATCATCTTATCCGAAGGGCACCGGCGGAACATCGCGGCAATCACATCGAGCGGGGCATCGGCGATCGATTTGAACCGGATGCAGCATTTCCCCATGTCGAGCTTTTTGCCCGCCTTAGCCCACTCCTCGCGGAGCCAGCGGTCTTCCTCGGCGCCCGCGTAGGTTCCCATCACATACAGCGAAATGTAGTTCTTCTGCGATGCGAGGCAGGCATACGGCAGAGGATCCTTCGGGTTGCAGTGGTATCCCGCCGGGTAGACGCTATGCGGGATCACATAGCCGATCATCCCGTACTGCATCGTCTCTTCGATCTGATCGTCGACGCTGGCGAGGATCACCTTACGAAGTGTCTCAATGGCTGCCTTGCGATCAGCGGGGAGTTCCGCGAGGTACTGTTTGACCGTCTTCGCTTGGCTTTGCATCGGAGCCTCATTCAGTAGCAGAATTCGTAAGAATTCTGCTGGCCGAGGATCTTGTCAATGAATTCCTCACGCGGGCAAAATTGAGACAGCAGAATTCTTACGAATTCTGCGACAGCGATGCAGAACTAGCCGCCGTTTTGAACTCGCTCAAAACCGGCGGCTAGTGCCTTGTCGCTCAAGCGCGTCAGTCCTACTTAATGTCGATCAACTCGACCAGGAAGTGCAGCGTCGCGTTCGGTGGAACGTCCGCCCCAGCTCCGCGGGCCCCGTATCCGAGCTTGGCGGGGATTTCGAGTTCGATCATCCCGCCCTTACCGACGAGCTGCATCCCCTCGGTCCAACCGGCGATCACTTGGTTCAGGCCGAACGAGATCGACTCGCCCCGCTTGTAGGAACTATCGAAGACCTTCTCGTTGTCGAGCCAGCCGTGGTAGTTGACTTCGACCTTCTGCCTCGCGGTGGGCTTCACATCGCTCCCTGCGCGGAGGATGCGATACCTCAGACCCGACTCGGTCGTCGTAAAAGTCTTCGCAGCCTTCTCATCGACCTTCCCAGCGCCACTCGGCAGCTTCGGGAAGGGCACTTCTTTCTCTTCAGCCATGGTCAGTCCCGTCATCACGAGCATCAATCCGACCAAGGCCGTGCCCACCATATTCCGTCTCAGCATCTCGCACCTGATCCCAATCAACGCGGTCTTGCACAAGGTCGGCCCGGTCCACATCACAACGACATGCCCGCCACGACCGACTCACATGATACGGCGACAAGGTCCGATTCGCCAACCGGCGATACCGCCAGTTTCCATCACTTTGTCGGAAGTTGATACCCCTCCCGGTTCAGGCGAATCTTGTAGAGCGCCTTCCCCGCAGTGATGTAGAGCAAGTTCCGATCCGCCCCGCGGCCAAAACCGACGTTGGTCGGGATCTCGGTCGGGATGTAAGCGAGTTCCTTCCCGTCCGGAGCGTAGACGCAAATTCCCGGTCGATTCTCCGCCCGCGTCGCGACGTACAGGTTCCCGTCCTTGTCGCAGACCAGCCCATCGGGGCCATCTTGAGGACTGTAGTCGACGAGCGTCTTGCGGAACTGGGCACTGCCATCCGCCGCCAGGTCGTAAGCCATGAGCGCCATCGAACCCTTCTTCAAGGGGAGTTTGACTTTGTCGGCTTGAGCTGCGGGACCAGCCAGGCGGTCGATGCTGGTGGCTCCGTTGTCGTTGCTCACCACATACAGCGACTTCTGGTCGGGCGAAATGCAGACGCCGTTCGGCTTGCCCGCATCGGTGATAATCCGGTGCAACGTCCCATCGGTGTCGATCCGGTACACAGCGGCCAGCGGTTGGTCGATCCCTTCGTATCCGAGGTAGCGGGGGTCACTAAAGTAGATTCGCCCCTGCTCATCAATCGTGATGTCGTTCGGCGAATTGAGTGGGCGGCCTTCGAACAGAGCGGCTATGATGTGCGTTTTGCCGGTCGCCATGTCGGTCCGCGTCACGCGGCGACCGCCGTAGTCGGCCCCTTCGGCCACGATCATCCGCCCCTTCGCATCGAACTTGATCCCGTTCGACATCCCGCTCGGAGATCGAAAGATCACCGTCTGGCCGGTCTTGGGGTCATACTTCCAGATGTGTCCCGCTTCGATCGCCCCCTGCTCATCACGCGACTGATGCGAAAAGGTGATCTCACTGAAGTAGACCATCCCGTCCAGCGCCACCGACACTCCTTCGGTCAGCACGTTCGACTCGAAGAGCTTCTCGACCTGGGCCTTCGCCGGGACGATCGGCTCCTCGGCCCGAAGACCTCCCCAACAACTGAGCCACAGTGCCAGGCAGCACACGGAAGAGTTTCGCGACATCGGCAGCACCTTGTGGATTCCGGGAAGTGGTGGAACGTTCCGTTCACTATGCGGTTTCGAGCCTCTGGTTTTCAAGCGTGACTCGATCGAAAGAGGACCCGCTGGCGAAAAAATAATTGATCCACTCGCGACGGTTCTGCGTTCAAGGTTAGAATCGCGACCGATCAGACAACTGGCCGCAACCAACGGGAGTCATGCGATGGGACTGTTCGACAAGCTGCGTGGGGAACTGGTCGATATCATTGAGTGGGTCGACGACTCCCGCCGGACGTTGGCGTGGCGGTTCCCTCGCCACCAGAACGAAATTAAGAACGGAGCCCAGCTCATCGTGCGGCCCGGCCAGATGGCGGTCTTCGTCCATCGCGGCGAAATTGCCGATGTCTTCGAGCCAGGTCATTACGAGCTCAAGGCCGACAATCTCCCGATCCTCAGCACGATTCAGGGCTGGAAGCACGGCTTCAATAGCCCGTTTCGCTCAGAAGTTTACTTCGTCAGCACGCGGCAGGTCACCGACCTGAAGTGGGGCACGCCAAACCCGATCATGCTCCGCGATGCCGACTTCGGCCCGATCCGGCTGCGGGCGTTCGGCACCTATACGGTGAAGGCCGTCGCCCCCAAGGCTCTGCTCAAAGAACTGATCGGCACCGACCAGAACTTCGAGGTCGACGAGATCGGCGAGCTGTTGCGGTCGATCATTGCCAGTGCCTTTG
>JAYSVZ010000214.1:0-2253 GCA_043718305.1 Planctomycetota bacterium
AATACTCCACGGCAAACCCTCCCTCGCCCCCAGCCCCAGCCCCAGCCTCCAACTGCCGGGCGGAATGGTCATCGGGCAGGCAATTAAATCAACAGGCCGTGATGTCCCCCGCTCGCTATCGTCTTGCGTGAGGAGGCTGGGCCGAGTCATCGAAAGCCGTCCGCAAGATCTCACCTCGGTTGAGAGTCGCTCCCTCGGGCGTGGCAAGATAAACTACCCCCAGCCGGTTCCACCCCTCGACCGCCGAACGGATGCCATGTCGGTCACCACAGAGACCTCGCCCCGCATTCACCAGCTCTCCGCCAGCGTGATCAACAAGATCGCCGCGGGGGAGGTGATTGAGCGTCCCGCGAGTGTGATTAAAGAATTGCTCGAGAACTCGATCGACGCCCTGGCAACGCGGATCGAGGTCGAGATCCAGCGCGGTGGTGCGGACTTGATCAAGATCGTCGACGACGGCGAGGGGATCCACCCCGATGATCTCCCGCTGGCCATCGCCCCCCACGCCACCAGCAAGCTGCGCTCGGCAGAGGATCTGTTTCACGTTCGCTCGATGGGGTTTCGCGGTGAAGCCCTCGCCTCGATCTCCGAAATCTCCAAGCTCCGCATCCGCTCCCGCCAAGCGGATACGCCCCTCGGTTCCGAGCTGACAGTCGACGGCGGCGAGATGCACCCGGTGGCCCCCTGCGGCTGTGCCGTCGGCACGACGATCGAGGTCCGCGAGCTGTTCTACACGACCCCTGTGCGCCGGAAGTTCCTCAAGAACGCCTCGACCGAATTCGGCCACATCAGCGAGCAGTTCACCCGCATCGCCCTGGCCCACCCGAACCTGCATCTGGTCCTCAAACACAACGACCGGACCGTCTTCGAACTCCCCGCCACCCAGCGGCTGCTCGACCGCTTGGAACTCTTCTACGGCAGTGAACTGGCAGCCGACTTAATCCCGATCGAAATGCACCGCGATGGGTCACGTATCTGGGGCTTCGTCGGCCACCCCAAGCAGTCGCGAACGACGCGCAAGCACCAGTATCTGTTCCTCAACGGACGCTGGATTCAGGACCGCTCACTACAACATGCCCTCAACGAGGCGTATCGCGGGCTACTGATGGTCGGGCGACAGCCGATCGCGTTTCTGTTCCTCGAAGTGCCGCCGGATGCGTTCGATGTGAACGTGCATCCGACCAAGTCCGAGGTGCGGTTCCTGGATGGGAGTGCCCTCTTCCGGCTGGTGCTGTCATCGATTCGCTCGAAGTTTCTCGGGATGGACCTGGGCGGTGTGCTCGATACGAATCGTTTCGTGCCGGGCGGTTCGCTCGAACAAGCCCCGGTCCACGATCTGCACTTCGACGAACGCGAAGCGAGCGCCGCGCTCGGCGCTGGCCCCGCTCCCGTCCCCTATAGCGTCGAGCGGGAACTCTCGAACTGGGCGCAGTCGCAACTCTCCGACTGGCAACCCCCGGACCTCCATCCCGCCCCCGATGAATACAGCTACGCCCTCCGCGCAGAGGATTCCAACGAAAGTGGGACGGGCCCCTTGGCCCATCCGTCCGGTGAAGAGGATCCCCTCGCCCCCCCGTCGACGGGGATCACCGACCGCCTGAACTCGTACCTCGACCGAACGCCCCAGCCGTTTCCGCGTGACGGAATCCTTCCCCAACTCCAGTCGCAGTTCCGCCCCTTCCCCGGTGGCCCCCCGCCGATCCTGGGCCGCATTGTCGGAGCCACATCGCCCACATCGCAACCCGCTACGCTCAAGCCCGCCGAACTTCCGACGACCGGAGCGGGGGCTGAGGTCCGGGCGATGCAGGTCCACGATTGCTATCTGGTCGTCGAAACGCCGGACGGCGTTCACTTGATCGATCAGCACGCGCTGCATGAGCGGATCATGTACGAACAGTTCCGCCGCCGGATCTTGAGTGGCAGCGCCGAGGTCCAACGCCTCCTCGTTCCGATCCCCGTCGAGCTGACACCGCGCGAAGCTTCCATCGCCCTCGACAACACGGAGCTACTGGCTGAGTTGGGCCTGCTGGTCCAGGACTTCGGCGGGAACACGGTAGCCCTCAGCGGCCTGCCGACACTGGCCAGGCGGGCGGACCCGACCGATCTGCTCAAATCGATCATCGAAAAGATCGATGCCCAGACCGAAACGCTGACCCGCCGCGATCTGCTCGATTCGCTGCTGCATATGATGGCCTGCAAGGCCGCCATCAAAGCGGGCCAACGGCTCTCGCAAGAGGAGATCACCTCACTCCT
>JAYSVZ010000215.1:0-6497 GCA_043718305.1 Planctomycetota bacterium
CAGCGGGCTTATCGCCTTCTTTCGCTTCGGCAGGAGCGGCGGGGTCTTTGGCTTCCTCGGGTTTCGCTGGGTCAGCCGCAGCAGCAGGAGCCTCGTCTGCTTTGGGCTCTTCCGGCTTGGTCGGCTCGACCGGGGCGTCGCCGATTGCTTCCGGGCTGAACTGAGCGGTGATAAAGACGAACCGGTTCTTCTTGACGCTCGCATCATCCTTCTTCTCTTCCGCCGGAGCAGCGGGGTCTTTCTTTTCGCCGTCAGCCGCCGGGGCGGCGGCCGGCTTGGCGGCGACTTTCTCACCACCGATTTCGACTTCGATATCGGACCCGGTGAAGACCGAGCCGAAGCGGAGGACGTACGTCACCCCATTAAAGGTCGAGACGATCAGCTCCCCTTCATTCGAGAGCAGCCCCTTTCCGGGGACGTTGTAGAAGCCTTTGGCCGTCAAGCTGTCGAGGTCCGACTGCGTAACCTTGAGACCCTCCCCTTCGGCCAGAGTCGCACTCAGCCCGGGTGGCTTACGGCGAACACCGACGATCTTGAGATCATCAAAGGCCGCGAGCATCGAGTTAATGACACTGGCTTTGGGCTTCAGCGTGGTCGCGTCGAGTCCTTCGACTTTCCAGTCGGCAGTCGCGATGTCACGGGTGATGAGTGACTTCGGACCGTCGGTCAAGGCGCGCTGGACGATGTCCACCGAATAACGATCGAGAATGATCGACTTGATGTCGTCCCGCCGCAGGTCGAGTAAGTCGGGCTCGATCCAGTCGCCGAACTTCGTCGACAAGTCAATCTTCAACTCGGACAGATAGAATCGAGGCTCATCCGCATGCCGCAAGTAGTAGGTGTTCGCGGTCCCCTCTTTCTTCTTACCGATGATGTAGTCGACGAGGGTTTTGTCCCCTGCCTTGAGCGTGATCCGCTGACCTCGGCCCTCGGTGTCGCCCGCCGCTTCGTCGAGTGGGTCGACGAGGTTGTGTTCTTTGTGGGCTTCCTTATTGCGACCGGCGAGCGTGCCACGGGTGATCCCGATCACGCTGGCTGCGGTCGACTTCAGGCGGTCCTTGCCATCGGCGGGGTAATCGTTGTGTGAAGGGATCTGCCACTTCCCAGCTTCGTACTTCACGCTGAAGGTGCCGGTCTTGGCGGCCTTCTTGTCGAAGACCGCCACCGAGAGCGAGGTCGCCGAGTTCGGGTCGGTGAATTCGGGGAAGAACTCTTCGCCGATCCCCTGGCTCCAGTCGACCGCCTTGGGACGACTCGACCAATGGGTGTAACCGGCGACGCCCGCTGACAGCACGGCGGCGACCACAAAGAACAGAGTGCGTTGAATCGAAGTCATGGCTAGGACTCGGATGGACTTCGGGAAGTGTCAAGCCGTCGAGCGGGCCGACGGTGTACAAGAATGAAATGACAGGCTGGAAGCCTATCCCACGGTTAGCGGGAGACGAGCCGTTCGGTCGCGATCCCACTGTCTTCGTTCAGGCTGCGGTAGATGAGGACCACCAGTCCCATCAGGATCGCGGGGAGCGGACAGAGCAGCATGAGCCGCATCCAAACACCATTCTCGATCGCCTTTTCCTTGTCGTTCGACTCGATGCGGGCGGTGCGGATGGCCGACGCCTTCGTCCGGTCGATCTCTTTTTGCTTGAGTTCCAACCGGCGGTTCTCGGCGGCGGTCCGGTTCTCCAGGATCGTCAGCTTGGTGACCTCGTCCATGTCCTTATTGGTCTTGATCTCCTCAAGCACCTTGTTGAGGGCATCTTTCGCATCCAATAGGCTCTTATCAGCAGCCTTGGTCGCTTCTTGTTCGCGGGCCTTGCGGGCCTTGTCGAACTCTTTCTTCTGCTCGTCGACTTTCGCGAGCGGCGTCTTGACGGGGCGGCGGTTGCGGAGCTTGACGTACCCCTCCTCCCCCGCCAGGGAGTCGACACAGTTCATCACGAAGAGTGTGTTATCGGTTTCGAGGCCGATCAACTGCCGTTCGGCCACGTCATACATGATGCTGTGAACGAGGTCGGAGTCAGCCACAAAGATCACGTTGACACCGCCCGTTTCCTTGCCCTTGACGCGGGCGGCAATGACATGCGAATCCTTATCGAGAACCCGCGGGCCATCGATCTTGACCTGCTGCTGGCCGAACATCGATGACTCGGTGGCATCGCCCCAGCCTTGCAGGCCGGAGGTGGTCACACCCGACCGGAGCAACGGGGTAAAGTCGACCTTGGCCCCGCTCGCCTTGCTCACTGTTCCGGCGAAGAAGGCCAGGATCTCTTGCAGTCCCGCCGTGATCGCATCCTGCGAGTTGATCCCCGATGTGTTCTGATCGCTGCCCGCTTGGACAAACAGTAACAGCTTGTAGGGCAACTGCTCTTCCAGGGCTGGGTGCGGGTTGTGTTCGTCGAAGACGACATCGTTCGGATCCCAGTCGATGCCAATCGCATCCATCAGGGAGGTCGCCTTGCCACCGTCCGCTTTCGGAGCCCCCGGACCACCGCCGCCCATCATTCCCATCATTCCGCCGCCGCCTTGGCTGGGCTTATTCGGGTTGTTGGGTGACTTGTCGAGACCCGTAAAGACCGGCACGGGGTCATCGAAGATCAGGCACGGAGCCCCGGTCTTCACGTAGTCGACAAGGTTCTTCATCTGCTCCTGAGTCAGGGACGATGGAAGCACCGCAACGAGGACATCGACCGGGTCGGACGGTACTTCCTCTTCAGCGTCCGACTTCTCGCCGTCCTTCGGCGCTTCAGGCTTCTTGGCCCCCTTGAGCGGAATCGGCTTATCGGGGCTGACCTCGACCACGTTGTACTGCTGCTTTAGGTCGGTCACCAGCCGCCAGGGTGGGTCGGCTTGGAAGGACTGCATGTTCATCCCGCCGAAGACCTTCGCATCGGTTGTCAGCACGCCGACCGTCAGCTTCTTGGCCTTCGAGACGGTCCCAATGGCCCGCGTGATTTCGTATTCAACGGGCGTCCCCTTCTCGAAGTAGGGGACCACGACCTGGTCGAAGCCGCTGCTGGCGACGACGCCGAGGAACACCTCTTCCAGCGAGAAGCGGCCATCTTTTTCGGTCTGCGCCTGGCGCGGCTGGATGCCCCATTGGGCAGCCTCTTCCGCTTCCTTGCTCAGCGGCTGGACCGTGACGGTCCGCACATCGACCTGGGCTCCGCCCATCTTGTCGAACTCTTTGAGCAGCCCCAGGAGCTTCTTCCGCACTGGAAGGTACTCCTTCGGCACATCTTCTGAGAGATAAGCCGTCAGCATCACGGGACGCGCCGGATCGGTCTTGGCGATCACATCGCGGGAGACGTTTGAGAGCGAGAACTGCGACCCGCGAGTCAGGTCAAACCGGCTGCCGATCAAGGAGAGGGCGTACGACAAGCAAACCGCCACAATGGTCAGGCTTAAGGCCCGAATGGCGAACTGAATGCCGTTCCCGGTGGCCGTCGGAGAACCCTTCCAATGCCGCCGGGCGATCATCACCGCATTCAAGTACAAGAACACCGCCGTAATCGAAACGAAGTAGAACACCCCGCCCCACGGAACGATCCCCGAAGCAAACTCGGCCAAGTATCCCGACACGCCGACTGGCTCGCGAACCCCGATCGTCTCCAACCAGCTGCGCACTCCGCGCAGCTCATCAATGAACACGAACAACGAGCAAATCAAGGCCCCCAGCACGAACGCCACGGTCGAGGAATTCGTCAGCGATGAAGCAAACATCCCCACCGCCAGCATCGCGGCCCCAGCCAGCCAATAGCCGAAGTACGTGGTAATCAGCATCCCGTAATCGGGGCTGCCGAGGTACTCCAAGCCCAGAATCAGCGACCCCGTGAAGAGCAGCGAGATCGTATAGACCGCCAGCACAGCTCCATACTTTCCCGCCAGGATTTCGCTGTCTTTGGCCGGGAGCGTGAAGAGCAGCTCATCGGTCCCTTGCTTCCGCTCATCGGCCCACGTGGCCATCGTGATCGCCGGGACGATGAACAGTAACAGCCAATGGAAGTTGGCACTCAGCCGATCGAGCGAGCAGTCGTTCTCGGCAAAGAACCGGGCGTCCATGGCCAGTGCCACAGCCAACACGACGAAGGCCGTGATAAACAGATAGCCCAGCACTCCCGTGAAGTAGCTGGCGATATTCCGCTTGAGAACTGCGAGGATCACATGCAACCGCATAGTCTTCGTCCGTTGCTTGAATCAAGGAATCTTAGGGATGGTTGGAGACGGTCGTGGGATAGGCTTCCAGCCTGTCATCCGGGCCATCGTTGCCATGACAGGCTGGAAGCCTATCCCACTGGACCTATGCCGCTCCGCCCGTCAGTTGGCGGAATCGCTTTTCCAAATCCGCTTCGTTGGCGGCCATGGCATCGACGGTCCCGTCGAAGACCAGCTTGCCGCCATTGACGAGCAACACGCGATTGCAGACCGCCTTGACCTCACTCAGGATGTGAGTCGAGAGCAGAATCGTTTTGGTCTTCGCCAGATCGAGAATCAGATCGCGAACGTGGAACGTTTGGTTCGGGTCGAGACCGCTGGTCGGTTCGTCGAGGATCAGCACCTTGGGGTCATGCAGCAGTGCCTGGGCCATCCCGACCCGCTGCCGGTAACCACGGGAGAGCTTGCTGATCGGCTTGCCCCAGACCTCTTCCAGCGAGCATCGGCGGGCGACAAAATCGAGCCGCTCAGCCAGCTTGCCAGCGGACAGCCCGCGGGCCTCGCCGAAGTAGCGGAGCAGCCCCTTGGGGGTCATTTCCTGGTAGAGTGGGCCGTTCTCCGGCAGATAACCCACCAGTTCGGCGGCCTCCATCCGGTGGGTCGACACGTCGAACCCGCCAATCTTGGCGACCCCTTCGCTCGCCGTCAGAAAGCCCGTCAAGAGCTTCATCGTGGTCGACTTCCCCGCCCCGTTCGGACCGAGAAAGGCTGCCACTTGGCCTTGCGGAATGGAAAAAGTCACACCGCGCGTGGCGGCGAAATTCCCATAGAACTTGCTGAGGCCCTGGGCCTCGATCATCACTTCCTGGCCGGAACTCATCGGGCAACTCTCCCCACAGCCATTTTGGCAGACACCCCAGTGGGCACCCGCCTGTATGAGCAACGGGCGTGCCGAATCGACACAACCGCCACCCTCCGCAACCTCAACGGGTGCGGACTGAACCTTCACTATGTCAGGAAACGGGTGGCGACTCAAGCGTGTGACCGCGCGGGGAACTTCGGACTGCCTGGGTATCTGGAAAGTCGGTGGAGTCACGTCTCGCTATCGGACATGTTCTGAGCCGCGAAGCGGTGGCAGCAAATAGCCGTGGGTGAAACCCACGGAATTCGAAACCCTGAGCATACCCAGCCGCGAAGCGGCGACAGCAGGATCGGCCTAGCGTCGGTGACCTTCTCGATGAAGGGGGGGGCTCGCTGTCGCCGCTACGCGGCTGGAAATCATGCGGGAATTGAGTCCGTGGGTTTCACCCACGGCGACATGCTGTCACCGCTACGCGGCTGAAGACAAACCTCACGTTCCGATCCCATTGGTGTGACCAGATGCCGTCGTATTTTCTGATGCACAGCCAACTGGCGGGCAACGAATTCGCCTGACCATCCCGACAATGAATTCTTACCGTCGCGTGTACGTGTACTCGCGGGTCGCTTCGGCCTGCGCGGCCACGCGAATCGCAGACCGGCGCGGTTGGCCATTGATCGTCACGATCAGTTCCGCCTCACAGGCTTCCAACAGTTGAGGTTGTACGAGGACAAAACGTTCGGAATCGACAGCACTCAAGGGATACGAATGCCCCTGCACTTCGAGGGCGAGACGCACTTCGGATGAGAAGATCGGCTTGCCGGGAGCCAGTGATGCGCTCATGATTCGATGCCTCAGAGAATCCCTGATTGTCCCCGCCCATTTTCAATGAGGCCAGACTGAGAGTCTAACGAATGAACAAACGATTGGGGAACATGGAACAGCGAGCGCGGCAGTTTGCCAACGGTCGCGGGCAAAACGTGACGGCTCCTCTGGGGGCTGGTTACGACGGCACGGTCTTCTCGACGGATGTGGACACCGCCATCAAGGTCTTTGAATACGAGAAACTGTACCAACGGGAGCGGGATGTCTACCTTCGCTTGCAGGAACACCAACTCTGCGAGGTGTGTGGATGCCGCATCCCCCGCTTAATTGACTTTGATGATGACCTGGCGATCGTCGAAATGGCGATCGTCCAGCCGCCTTTCGTCCTCGATTTTGCTTCCGCCTACCTAGACCATCCTCACGAGTACCCGGAGGACGTTTACCAAGCGTGGTACGAGGAAAAGGAAGAACAATACGAAGACGACTGGCCGCTGGTCCAATCGATCATGGCTACGCTTTCCGGGTATGGCATCCATCTCGCGGATGTCAAACCGGGGAACATTACGGCCTGTTGAAGTATGGGCTGGGATTTTCTGGGGTGCTGGAATTCCCCTGACCCCGGTGCGCGGAGGGGCAGCGAGGGGGAGGGGGGGCGTTTTTC
>JAYSVZ010000216.1:0-6494 GCA_043718305.1 Planctomycetota bacterium
ATGGTCAGCACTTACCGACGGAACGGGGGCCAAGGATGGCTTTTCAGCGGGCGGGGATTGATACGGGGATGTCGGTGCGGTTGCGGGAGATGGCGGCCCAAATCCGCGAGGTGTTGTATGGACCGGGCGGGTGTCCGGAGTGGGGGACGCAGTTTCGGGAGATCGAGCAGCGGGGGATGTCGGTGGGGCTGGAGTTGGCGCGGCTGGTGATGGAGCAGTCGGTCCAGGCGCCAAATACGACGAGAGTGCGAGATTGGCAATGGCAGCCATCGATCTCGCCCCTGAAAGCCATGTCGCTGCTCGTGGGTGGATCCAAGTCGGGCACGTCTCGATGATGAGATCAGATCGATATAAGGGGGCCCCGAAGGCTTTTGAGAACGCCGACAAAATCCTTAAGAAGCTCATCGCTGACAAGCCAGACGACCAACTCTATCGAAGCCGGTCGGTGGTTTTGGACCGACTGGGACTTATTGCAGACTGCACTCAACGGCCAGACTTGGCCTGTCAATACTACCAGGAAATGGTGGATTCCCCAGAAGTCTCTCGATGTGCCGGGGCGGATCGATTGTTCGTGGCAAACCAAGTGTTGGCCATTGACTACGGGAAGGTCGGCAACAAAGAGGCTTCGTTGAAGTACTTCGATGCGATCGAGAAAACAGCCAGTGAAGGAAAGATATCCCCAGAGAAAGCAATTCCTCTGCTGGTGAAGCGGATTCATGCAAGATGGGCCTCCCCCAACGATAAATCACGAATTCAGGCTCTTGATGACCTTTGGTGGTCGGAGAAGTACAAGTCATCTCCAGAGATCCTCCCGGTGGGTGATGAGCTTCTATTCTACTACTTTTTCGGGAAACCTCCGAATAAGGAGAAATTCGAGAAGCTGTCTTCCGAGTGTCTTGCTCGATTGGATGGGTTCCGTAACACCATGAAGGAATCTGAGTTAACAACTCGAGTCCCGCAGATTGTTTCGATTCGCCAATCACTTTTGACACTCCTGGCTGACTATCATCAAGGGAGAGTTGATCTTAAGACAGCAGAGCGGTTTGTGAAAAGTTTTCACAAGGACTTTGCAGGACGAGATCCGCAATTCTCTGTGCCCGACAGCCGGCCCGAAGAGCAATTGACGGGCATCTTTACGATTTATCAACGTGTCATGGTAGAGCATTGGAAGGCTTCCCAACAGCGGCAGAATGACTTGAAAGATTTGTGATCGCATGGATAGTAACTGGCCTACCGCATAGGATCGTTGCCGATCGCGAACCGCTCGGCGACGATCGACCAGACCTCACACTCAACCCCATGCCCCAGCTTCCCCCCAATCAGCAACTCGTGGCGCCGGGCAAGTGGCCGCACGTTGGCGAGCGGGAACCGCTGGTCCCGGCTGGCCCCTGGACCGTGAGCGTCGGCGGACTGGTTGAGCAGCCGCTGAGCTGGACCCTGGATGAACTTCTCGCTTTGCCAATGGAGCGGCGGCGGATCGATCTGCACTGCGTCACGCGCTGGTCGCGACTCGGGGTCGAGTTCGGTGGGGTCAGCTTGCGGTGGCTACTCGATCGTGTTGGGCGACTTTCCGAGGCCCGCTATGTGTCGTTCATCGCGGCTTCGGCACGGCGGCATTCGACATCCCTGTCATTGGCCGCGGTCGATGACCTTGATCCACTGGTCGCCTGGGAAGTCGACGGCCAGCCGCTTCCAATAGAGCACGGTGGTCCGGTTCGGATCATCACGCCGGGGCGATATCTCTATAAGAGCCTGAAGTGGCTCACGACGATCGAACTCCTCTCCGAAGACCGACTGGGGTATTGGGAAGCCGAAGCTGGTTACCACAACGAGGCTGACCCTTGGCGTGAGCAGCGCTACATCGCATCCCAGTTATCACTGCGTGAGGTGCGGGAACTCGTCGCGGGCCGTGATTTTCGCGGACGCGACCTGCGAGGCATTGCGGCGGGGAAACTCGACTTGCAGGGGCTGCAAGCTGCGGGATCGCTGCTTCGTGATGCTCGCTTCGCGGGTGCCAATCTTCGCGCGGCGCGCTTCGATGGGGCCAACCTTTCAAACGCCGACTTGCGAGGTGCCGACCTGCGGGGGGCCTCCTTTGGCCCCGATGAAACGGGTCAAGCCGCCGACCTGGAAGGGGCCGACTTCCGAGGCGCTGACCTGCGCGGATCGATCTTCCAAGGGGCCTCCCTGTTCGGGGCCACATTCGGCCCACTCGATGCAGATGATGACTCTTCCCCAGCGATCGTCGATCCAACAACCTATTTCGACCCCGCTTCACTGAAGACACTCGACGCAACACCCCAGCAACGGAAATGGGTGCTGGCGAAAGCGGACTGAGCGTTTTCAGAATTAGTCTTCAGTTCACTCCCTCAGCCTTCAACTGACAACTCACCTTCCCGGCCCGATCGACTCCAGCCGTTCGCGAATCACTTTCGCAATCTGCTCCGTGGCATTGGGCGGCGTGTAGGTCCACTGGTCGAGTATCCCCGTGTAGGGGCGGGTGATTCCGGCCTTTTCGAATGAGTCGTGAAACTTGCGGAACCGGCGGGCAGTGCGGCGTTCGGCGAGGTGTTCCACGTAGACCGCGCGGGCTGTGGTGGCCGCCTCGGAGATCATGTTGACCGAGTCACACGTCACGATGGTCTGCGTCGCTAGCGCCAGAGCAGCCAAGTAGGGGTTCTCCCCGTCGCGGGTCCAGACGAAGTGATCGCGAGCGAATCTCGCCTGAAAACTCTCGATCCACCGCGTTGGGGTTCGCTTCGAGGGAAGGATCGCCAACTGCTGCCCCGTCCCCGTGACGGAGCGCAGCAACCGTTCCTGGAAGGCTGCGAGTTCGGTGTCATCGAAGGCATAGTTTCGGGTGGGACCGCCGAGGAGGACGAGCGCAAATGGCCCCGTGAGTTTCTCCAGGCCGAAACGCCGACCGGCCAGGGCCTCGCGGGCCAGCAGGTCCGGGGTCAGGTGGTGAATCGCCCCAAATGTCCCGATCACATTCGAACCGACCAGCCCATCATGCGCGGGGCAGGCGACCAGATCGAACCGCGCGGGGTCGATCCTCGGGTCTTGCGTATGGACCGTGAGCACCCGCGATCCGAACCGCTTCTTAAGCAGTAACGACGCCATGATCGACTGCCGGCCACATGTCACCACCAGATCGGGCGGCGTCTTGAATTGCACAGTTCGTCGGTCGGCCAAGACCCACTCCGCTGTGGGAATCATCCCCGGCCAAAGCCATTTCCACGGAGTCCGCAACTGCGCTGGGCGGACCTCCACACTGGCCCCGACCGATGTGAGGAGCCCCCGGACCTGGCTCATCATCCCCGCCCCGCCATCGGTAAAGGCGAGGCCAGTCCAGCGAGTGGAGGGAGTGCTCACGGAGTCGGTCACGACGATCCTTTACCCGTTCTGGGGCCACATCTGCTGTCGGAGAGTCCGACGACTTTGTCGGCTGCCGTGCGGAGTGTCAAGACGATTCGGATTCCCCCTCTGCCTGAAAACTGAGAATGGATCACTGACAATTCTTCATACGGTCTGGAATGGCACATCTGTGAGCCGCCAGGCGCTAGCTGCGGGTTCTGGAGGGCGGACGATGAGCAGAACCTGCGGTTAGCGCCTTGCGGCTCCCCTTTCGATCGTCCGAATGTGCTCATTCCAGCCCGCTCGAAGAACCACCGCCTTGTGAAGCCCTTCCCCATGCGGTCGATTCCCAAGGGCTGCTCGCAGCGCCCCGCCCTGACACGTTACATTTCCCTTGATGCAACTGGCGGAACTCTTTCATTCGATTCAGGGCGAAGGTCGGTTTGTGGGGACGCCGAGCGTCTTCATCCGGACCAGCGGGTGCAACCTGCGCTGTTGGTTTTGCGATACGCCGTATACATCATGGCACCCCGAAGGGCGGGCGTGGGCACTCGATGAGATTCTGGAATGGGTCAGCCAGTACCCCAGTGTTGATGTTGTACTGACCGGGGGCGAACCGCTGCTCGTCCCCGACCTGGTCCCACTCGCGCAGGCTCTTCACGATCGCGGACATCGAATCACGATCGAAACGGCTGGAACGGTCGACCTGCCCGTGGTGGCCGACCTGATGTCGATCAGTCCGAAGCTTGGTAATTCGACACCCATCGGGGATGAATGGGCTGCGCGGCACGATGCCCGGCGACATGCTCCCGAGGTGATCCGCCGGTTGGTTCGCGATTACGACTGCCAGTTCAAGTTCGTCATCGATCAGCCGATCGATATCGAAGAAGTCGCCGACTGGCTGACCGAGTTCCCCGAAGTCACTCCCGATCAGGTCTATCTGATGCCGCAAGCCACGACCGCTAAGTCTCTCCAGCAGAAGTCGGAATGGATCGAGCAAGCGGCGACGGAGCGGGGCTGGAAGTTCTCACCGCGGCTGCATATCGAACTATTCGGATCGAGACGCGGGGTGTAGTTCTTCCATTGAGATGATCGATGTACTGGCAGTGGTTCATTCGTGTTCTGACGTGGGACGGCCTGGTTCCCGTGGGTCTGTTTCTGATGTCAGCGTCACTGGCCTCGATGGCCAACGGCGATCTGGAGTGGATCTCGCTCGTCGCCCTGATACTCCCAGTCATCGCGTTGCTCGTCCGGTTCTATCGAGGTCTCAGGTCGATTCATAAAAATCGGTGTTCACCAGCGACGCGAGCAGTTCAGATCGGGCTGCTGGTTTTGGGATTGATCATGCTGGGAGTCCTGGATGGCGTGATCATTCTCAGCACCACAGCTCCCCCCGGTGCGGGTCCGTTTGATCGAGCCGACGATCGACAGATCTGGTATTGGTTTGGGATCGTCTATTGGATTGCGATGATGATCGCAATGTACCCCGGGCAAGCCAATCAGGGTCCGAAATAAATGGGGTGGTGCCACTGGCGAGGGCTTTGACTCGCCAGTGTTGAGGGCCAGAAGTATCGCGAGAGTCGGCTGTCGCTCGAAAACACTGGCGGTCCAAAGCCACCGCCAGTGGCACCTCACATCACCCTCCGACTTGACAAGCAAGCAGGACGGGCAAAAGTGCCCGTCCCACGAGAACGACAGCGAGCGGGGACGTGATTCCTCCATTCTTCCGCCCCGAAGGGGCACCAACAAACCAGCCCAGGGCAACGCCCTGGGAATCGAGTCCGTCTTGCTCTCCAAGCCCTGAAAGGGCGGCACAATGCGAGGCTCAGCTTTGTTTCGCCCTTTCAGGGCTGAGAGTGGGGGGCACAGCGACCTGGGGCGGCGCTCCCGCTGGTCGCTCTGCCCCAGGCTGGTATGTGGCTGCCCCGTTGGGGCGGAAGAGGGAGGCTTGGCGATGAACGCCTTGAGTGATGTGTTCATTCCGCAGTGGCGGACTAGCGCCTCCGCCAAGCTAAGACTCTAGGTTGGAGTCCAGGCTTTCGCCTGTCCGGAACAGCCTGAAGGCTGGACTCCAACCCGTACTTTTAGATTTGGTGAAGCACTAGATTCCTAGGCCAGGGGATGATGAAGGCGTTTGCTCGGCAGGTACAGGGCGATTCGGGTCTGGCAAAAATGAATCGATGTTACTCTCGGGAGCGGGAGTCAGCTGACCACCTCCATTGAAGAACTGGACCGGCCCGAACCCCGGACCCGGCTGCGGTAGTGTGCTCCCCTCGCCCAGTCCCGTCCCCGGGAACCCCAGCCCGTCGATCTCATTCTGAATCGTCGTCAGTCGCAGCTCGATGATCTTGTCTTTCGCGGCTTTGCGTTTGTCGAACTGGTCGCGAAGTTTTTTCACGCGGGTTTCGAGTTCGACGACATCCTTCTCGCGGGTGGCCAGATCGCGGTCGAACTGCTTCAGTAGCAGTTGAGCGAGGACAGCCCGTGCCTGGGTCTTCTCCGCATCGGACTTATCGGAACGCAGAGTGGCCGTCGCCACCTGACAGGCCTCGATCTCCAGCTTCTCGTCTTGGGTCATCGGCACCATCTGAGATTCGTAGACCGTCCGAGGGATGAGCTTGATCCGCATCGGTGGCCCTGTCATTGATGGCATCACTCCTGAACGGGAGTCTGGGTATGAGGGTGCTTCGCCCTGCATCACTGGCCCATTGAGGGCAGAACCGGGAGTCCCAGGCAGTGGTCCTGTCATTCGGATGAACGTTCCGTCTAGACGACGGATCATGTAGGTCGTCGACGGCGAGCCGATGATTTCTGTTTCGCCGCTCGTCGACAGATATGGCAATGAGTTAGGGTTTGGTTGCAAAGGGACCGGCGTCTGAGCCCAGGCCCAGGCACCGACCATCACTGCGCTGGCCAACGAGAGAATCGATGTGAAGCGGGTCATGAACGAGTTCCTTTGAGAAGTGGTGGTTGGTGAATGTCGGACGGGCCCATTGGCCCGTCCGTGTGCGGAATCAAACAAGAACGACAGCGAGCGGGGGACTCACCGGCCTGTTGATTTAATTGCCTGCCCGATTACCATTCCGCCCGGCAGTTGGAGGCTGGGGCTGGGGGCGAGGGAGGGTTTGCCGTGGAGT
>JAYSVZ010000217.1:0-6466 GCA_043718305.1 Planctomycetota bacterium
TGCCGCTCGTTGGCCGAGCCAAACACGCCGCGAATCCCCCGCTCTGCAAGCGAGGTCATCCCGGTGAAGAACTCGCCAACCCGATCAAACACATCCATGGTGACTCTCAGTTTCCGATCGGGCGCGCACAGCCCCCGGGCCACAGAACCGGCGACAATTGCCGATTCGTTCGACCCATCCCGCCTGGATTTCCAGGCACACACTCCAGACGCAATCGCCGTTCCGGGAGGCCCTCCCGAATGACGCTGCGTCCCGCCTTGTGAGCGGAAATGCCTATAAGGTCGGAGTTTATTGCTCTCTCGAATTAGGGTCAATACGGTACAAACAATGTGGCAGTCGAGGTCGAATGCCGAACTGGCAGTGTCTGGTGCCGTTCCACACGAATGGCCCCGTTCACGGTTCATGTCACCATGAACCCATCCAGGTCGGTCGCCTCATCCAGCGGCCCCTGGGGTTGCAGGCACCCCGCAGCCCAGTCGAGCCAGGCCGGGTTGGAGTTCAGGCTTTAGCCTGTCCCGGAGCAACCTAAAGGCGCCTAAAGGCTGGACTCCAACCCATAAATCAAGCCTTGACGGGGGCTAGTCCTCCACTGCGGAAGTCGCCCATCACCAAAGCAAGAGTCCGAGTCGCATGTTGTCCTCTTCCCAGGAATGCTCCCCGTCTTCCGCCCTGAAAGGGCACCGACAAACTAGCCCAGGGCGTTGCTGACAACGCCCTGGGAACCGAGTCCGCCTTGTTCTCTCCCGGGAGAGGGGCTGGGGGGGCTGGGGCTGAGGGTGAGGGTGAGTGGCGAGACAACTCCCGAAATGACGCTGGCTGAGAGCCGAATGCGCTCCCTGAAGTCCAATTCTAAAAGTACTCCAGCGTGTCCCGACCAGCGGACTGATCCTGTTCTTCATGAAGCCAGCGTGACTTACTCCAGACCCGTTCAATACTCCCACGTCGCGACGCCGCCCACCAGGAATCGGTCCGAACGGAAGTTGCGGTTATTGGAATCAAATGAGTCGTACTGCGAGACCAGGGCGGCCGAGATCCCGTCATCAAAATACTTTCGCAGCTCAGCCCCCGTCCGCCAAATATGTGTATCGCGGTTCGGGCTTTGCGTGAAATCGTAATAGTCCCGAAAGGCCCACCCGGTCCGCGTGGTCAGGTGCAACTTCGGCACGATCACGATGACCGATTGTGTGTAGATCGAGACGCCGTTGTAGCGAAAATTACTTCCGTCCGTATCGGCGTAGGAGAAGTCGGCTCCGACGCGGAATGTGCGGAACTTCGAGTCCCTTCGCACATAGTCATGCAGCAAGCCGATGCTGTTCGAAACACCATCTTGCGAGGTGATCTCCGGATTCGGGCGACGGGTTCGGATGTCGTTCGTGTCGATCGACCAATACGCGGTCGTGATCTGCGTCGGCAGCCACACGACACCGAGCGATGTCGCCAACCGATGCCGATTGCCAAAGGTCGTGCCGTCGAACTCATCATGCGTAAAGGTATAGGCCACGCGCGGCTTGATCGTGATGTCATCCCACTCGAAAGCCGCATCGGCAAAGGCCCCCACCTGATAGCTTTGCAGGTTCAGCCGGTCAAAGCTCCCCTCATTGAGGGTGAAGTCCATATCGAGCGTCGGCCCGAACCGAAAGGTGTCGTTGTTAAACAAAATGTACCGCGTCGACAGCGAGGCGGTCCCTTGGGCGCTCGCCTGGTCCCCGACGAGGATTTCGCGGCTGACCGGGGAGAGCGAGACGTTGTCGTTCCACTGCGAACCGATGTCGATTCGGAGATCGAGGTCTTTCTTCAGCTTCTTGTAGAAGCCATCGGTCTCCTCTTCGTCGCGCGGGTCGCGGATCAAGGGGGCGTCGTTCGAGCCATCAAACGTGCGGACTTCGTAACCGATGGGGACGACCCCTTGAGCTGTCAACGATTGCAGGACCGTTTCGGCATCGCGAGCGTACTCGCTCTCGGGGGCGAGTTCTTTGACGCGCTGCATGGCCCCGGCAGCTTGCCCCTCCTCGCCGAGCTCTTTGGAAACAAGTCCGTAGTCGAAAAAGGCTGCGGCACTCTCTTCGTCGAGTTGGACGGCCGTCCGCAGAGCGATCATCGCTCCGCTGAAATCGCTCTTCTGCATCCGGGTCCGACCGAGCATGCGCCAAGCTGCGGCGTCGGATGGGTTACTGCGTACTCGTTCTTCCAACTGTGATTCAATCGCCGAAGTGGCGTCTGGCGAGGCCGGATCTTCACCGGACACCGGGGGCACCGTCGAAACCAAAGCGGTCACAACGAATAGCATCCCGATGCCGAGTCCGCGAAGGGAAGTGGTGAACGGCATGGCCGAGTCCAGGAAAAGTGGCAATCGTTGAGGTTTCCTCAACCGGAGCCGACTTTTGGTCGATAGATTCGATACAGGCAATACAATTTCACTCAAATCAACCCCTTCGGCTCGCCAACCGGCAGAGTTCGACGCTTTGTACGTCGAAAAACTCAACATCCGGCACGAGTTGCAGCTTGCGTCCGGTCAACGTCGCAACGCATGGTGGACCTCCTTGGCTCGCCCGACAAAAGGTGAAGTCGCGTGGGCTTTAGCCGCCGTTAGGCTGTTCCCGACAGGCTAAAGCCTGGACTCCAACTCCGAATCTGAGCGTGGCGGAGGAACTCGCTAGTCCGCCACTGCAGAAGTTCCGCATCACCAACGGCATTGTGGCCCTCGCCAATCTTGATGCGCCCGACAAAAGTCTTATGATCGTCTATCGCCCATCGCGCAGGCGGTCACCCAGGAAGTTATCGAGGTCATCAATCGCGTAGATCTTGGCGATCGTCTTCTCGAAGTCGTAGCCCACGCGGCGATATCGGACCTTGTCACCGTCGACGATCACATAACAAGAGCGATTGTCGCCATCGCGCGGCTGGCCGACAGAGCCGACATTGACCAGGATCTTTCGTTCGGAAAGGGTCCACTGGAAGTCGAACTCGTCGGGACTGAGGAAGGTGTAGTCTTCGGTAAAGACGCCCGGGATATGGGTGTGCCCCTGGAAGCAGTATTTGTCCACGAGGCCGAAGATCCGCTCCATCTTCCGCTGGTTATAGATGTCCTCGGGGAAGACGTACTCGTTGAGCGGGTTGCGGGCCGATCCGTGGACGAACAAGAACTTCTCTTCACGCTTCATCCGCGGCAGTTCGCCTAGGAACTCCCAGCGTTTCTCGTTGCCCACTCGATCGCCGGTTTCCAGCATCTTGCGAGTCCAGAGGATCGCCCGTTCGGCACCCGCGTTAAACCCGGCGGGATCAAAGAGGGCCGCCTGGTCGTGATTCCCTAAGATCACTGTGGCGCAATTTCGCATCACCAAATCGATGCATTCGCGCGGATTTGGTCCATACCCAATCACATCGCCTAGGCAATAGATCTCGGTGACGCCTTGTTCACGGATGTCGGCCAAGACCGCTTCCAGGGCTTCGAGATTTCCATGGATGTCGCTGATGATGGCTCTCAAGTCACTCCACTCCCGGGGGCAAGCCCCCACTCCGGCCCGGAGACCGGTGAACAGGCGTAATCGCCTATTGTTTCACGGACGAATTCCACGATGCAAGGGTGGCGGCCCAAATCGCCACAAATCGAGACCAACGACGCATCAGAACCGATGGCGAATCGAGTCCTGTTGATCGCTACTGGCCCCCACTCTGGAAGCTGCCCGCAGCGATCCCGAGAAGGGCCCCTTCGAAGATGTTTCTCTGAATGAAGGCCCCGAACGCTTCGCAACGGGTGTACTGCAGGACCAGCAGGTCGCCAGGCTGGATGACGATGTTCTCTTGGGGGTACTTCAAGGCCTTATACAGATTGACCTCCAGGTGGACTTGCTGGCAATTGACCTGCCGGATAATCAAGACGCGGCTGGCACTGGGCACCACGTCCCGATTGAGCGCTGACACGCCGCCCGACGATTGCAGCCCCTGGCTTCCCGCTTGCCGACTGTTCTGGCCTTGGGCGAGGGAAAGGGCCTCCAGGATGTGCAAGTCCTTGTCGCGCGGCAGCGTATACTGCCCCCCACCGAGCAAGCCACCAATGTAGTAGACATCGGTCTCGCGGTTCTCAATGAAGACGATGTCACCATCGTAAAGCGTGATGTCCTCTTCCGTGATATCGAGCGTCTCTCCGGGAGCCAGTCGAACCGGAATCTTGATGACGTGGTCCCCATCGACCGTCGGATCGAACTGTTGCAGGGATTGTGACCAGACCTGTTCCAGTGGTTGTTGCTGCTGCTGCTGGTGGTGGTAGGGGGCTGCCGTAGGCTCCATCATCACCGAGTGGGGTTGGACATTGGGAGCCGCTCCCATGCCCGGAGCCGGTGTGTAGTTTTGTTGCGGGGCATAGTTCGGCTGGGGCGAGTATTGCACCGATTGGTACGGGTTCGAGAGTTGCGGTGCGGGCTGTGGCCCTCCCCCTTGGCGATAGGCTCCCCCGTAAGGATCGGGCTGGCCGCTGGCATACTGCGAGTTGCTGGTCGCTGGCTGACTCGCAGCCCCGAAGGAATGTCCGCGCAGTGAAGTTGTCGGTGAATAGTTCTGGGCCGCAGAGTGCCCGGCTCCCATCGCCGAGTGCCCCCCCGCCAACGAATGTCCGGGGGGAACGCCCGAATTGAGAGGCGGTCCGGCGTACCCGCGCGAGACATCGCCGCCCGAGAGATTGAGCTGAGAGGTCGTCAGGTATTGGTTCGGCCCCTGGCCAGAGGTGGACTGGGACGACGCTCCGCCCCCCCATCGATCGGGACTCTGCCCACGGATCACGTATCCTGTCGGGGTCGTCTGAACAGCGCGACGGGCCGTCCCGCCGTTGCCGTTACGCGAGCGGATGACGTAGATCACATTTCTGGCATCCAGCCCGGGGAGCCCTTCGACGCCGAGCTGCGCCAGGGCATGGGCCACATCATTCTCGTAGGCTTGTAACTCCACCGCACGGCTGGTTCCCTTGCCCGTTTGGCCCAAATTGATCGTGCCCGCCATGACCGATAGCGAAGACGCTGAGTTCGTATCCTCGCGATAGACCAGAATTCGCACAGTCCGCTTACGATGGATATCGACGACAATCCGCGGTTTGGTATTCGCAGCCAAGACCCCTTGACTGAGGCAATTTTGCCGGATGCGGTCTTCCACTTCTCGGACGGTCAGTTCGTAGACATCGATCGCTGGCAGTTGCGGTAACTGGATCGAGTGGTCATCCCGAACCGTGACGGGAAAACCGAGCGAAGGCCGATCCGTGGGATTCGTCGGCAGGTTGATCGGCGGACTATCCCCACTGGGGCGTTCAGGGCTGGTATCCGCTAGCCCGAGGAGTCCCGGCACATAAACAGTCAGCACATCCCCGGCCTCGATCCGGTATTGGTCGGGTCGGCTTCGCTGGAGCCGACTCAGGTCGATCGTACTCTTGCCCTCTCGAGTTTCCGGATGAAACTCCGCTGGCATATACGAAGCCGGAACCCCCTTCATGGTGTGCATTGCAGAGCACCCTTGAAGGAGGAAGGCCAGACCCAGGCAGGCTTTGGCGGCCTGCGGCAATCGTTTCACATCCATGTTGAATTGCCATCAGCAAAAGGAGGGGATCGGAGACCCAAGTCGATCCTTCGACTTTAGTCCAGCGGACCTGTCAGGGACAGGTGCCGCACGATCTCCCCGAGCGAACTCGATTGAACTCTCCGCGGCAGCTCCAAGCCACCCCGGCTCCCTCGGTGTATCCGGCAAACCAGTCGTCGGCTCGGCAGTGCCCCGCTTCAGTCCGGGCACACGATTTCCAATAAGCTGGCGGTGGGACCAACGGCGTCTGTCCGTCGGAACCTAAAGCAATATCTTCATAGGCTTGCCTGTAGCCCGCCTGAAAATCCTTGCTGGGCCACTCATCGCCATCGCGGAACAACAAATGTTGTCGCGCCACGTCGCGGGCCATTTTGGCGGCTAGAGTGTCGTCCAGGGACTGGTTGTAGCAACACCCTCGCGGAACCCGCAGCCAAGGACACGGGCCGGAGCATCCACTGCTGACAAGCAGCAGGAGCAAAAAAGGCACCCTCCAGTGCATGGTCACCTCATCCTTGAGAGTACGTCCGCCGCAGCGCCCCTTGAGACGGCCCGCTGCGAGCGGTTCCGACCCTGTCTCTATCGGACGAGCCCCGGCAAAAGGGCCATTCGTGACGCGGGCGGCGGACATCGAACCGTAAGGCATTCCGTTTCAATCCGACTTCCGAGGCCAACCGATGCAGTCGACAAAAGCCATACGGCTCGGGCGATGTGATCGAGGAACCCGTGACCTAGCGATTCTTGCTCAGATGTTCCCTTTTGATTCAAGAACGACTCCCTCCAGTGGCCTTTGTGATTCTCCTCGCGGGTGGAAATAATGTTCGGTCAGGGGTCAGGCTGATCAAATAGTTCGACTCCCTCCAATGACTCGCCTTTCACTATGCTCCCGTGATGGAGCGATTTGTCATTC
>JAYSVZ010000218.1:0-2241 GCA_043718305.1 Planctomycetota bacterium
CGCCTTGTTCGGCAAGCCCTGAAAGGGCGGCACATTGTGAGGCCCATCTCTGTTTCGCCCTTTCAGGGCTAAGGGCGTGGGGGACTCCGCGACCTGGGGCGGCGCTCCCGCTGGTCGCTCTGCCCCAGGCTGGTTTGTGACTGCCCCGTTGGGGCGGAAGAGGGGATCGTGGCGACGATCGCATCGGGAGTTGCTTCAATTCCGCTGTGGCGGACTAGCTGCGGGAGTTGTCTCGCACTCCCCCTCACCCGTCTCCCGGGGGGAGAGGGGAGCCGGAGTTGACGGAACGAACTGAAGGCCGAAACGTGGCTACGGTTCCATTCTGCCCGAGTGAGGGTTATCTCTCGGGGTGCCAGACATCGAGCGATTCCAGCACCACTTCCCGCTGAAACTCATGCCAGTGGTCGATCGCCAGCCGGGCAATGGCGACGGTGGCGGGTGGGACGCGCGTGTTGTGCTGGCGGAGAAGTAGAATGATCTCCTGGATCCCGGGATTGTGACCCACGCAGAGCACACTCGAGTGGTCCTCGGGCAGGCCCCGCACCGTGCGTTCCCAGTCCGCCACGGTCCCCATGTAAAGCTCTTGACGAGGGGTAATCCGCTCTACGACTCCCAGTTCCGCCGCCACAAAAGTGGCTGTCTGGTGAGTGCGTTTGGCACTCGAACAAATGACGGCATCCGGTTGGTAGCCCGCCCCTTTGAGGCGCCGCCCCATGGCGGGAGCCTGTCGCTCTCCGACTGGATTGAGGGGGCGATCAAAGTCGGGCCATTGATCCTCGTCCCAGGTGGCGTCCGCATGCCGCATAATCAGAAGCGTTTTCATGGAGTCCATGCACCTCACTTGGCAGAAAAAATCGTGACCGCGCATTACGCATCCCAACTGCGGGCCGGTCGGTTGCGGAGTCCGTTCGCCTCCGCATCATCGACAAACAACTCCGTCTGCGGATCGATCGTCAGCTTCCGCTGCAAGATCCACGAGGCGGCTGCGGCGTGGCAGGCGATGTGTGATCGCCGCATCACCTGCTCATTGGCGTTGGTCTTGGCGCGGGTCCGCATGCAGTCGAAGAAGTTCCGCGCGTGGGCCGAGACATCCAGGCCGACGACTTTCATCGAGGCGTCCGGGAGTTCCTTCTTCAAGGCTTCGGACGTGACCTCGATATCACCGCTGTCACCGGTCTCGACGGTGCCCTCGTCTCCGATGAACCGCACCGGGCAGGTACTCAGGTGCTGAATCCACCCGGTCCGTTCGCCGAACGGAGTCTTCAAGCAATCGAGCACCAGCTTGACCCCATTCGCATAGGTCGCCGTGATCTTGTTTTCGCCCGGCTCAAACGTGATCGGTAAGGTGTCGTCCGCCTGGTTGGCCCACTGGCACAGGTCCACCGTATGGGCCCCCCAGTCGAGCAGCTTGGCTCCCGAGTCGAAGTCCCAGTACCCTCGCCACCCGCCGGAAACATACTTGCTGTTGTAAGGCCGCCAAGCTGCGGGACCGAGCCACAGGTTCCAGTCGCACACATCACGCGGCGGCGTCGGCTCGCCGGGCAACCACGTGGTTTCGATCGATGGCAAGTAGACCGAGGCCACCAGCGTTTGCAACTTCCCGAGCTTGCCGCTGTGAGCCAGCTCGACCGCCTTCTGGAAGTTCGGGACGCTGCGGCGCTGCGTCCCCGCCTGGAACACGCGACCGGTCCGGACGATCGTTTCGGCGAGTTGCTGGCACAGGCCGATCGTGATCCCGCAAGGCTTTTCGCAGTAGATGTCCTTGCCTGCTTCGGCGGCCAGCATGGCAGCAGGGGCATGCCAGCGATCGCCAGTCCCGATCAGAACGGCATCGATCTCCTTGTGATCGAGCAGCTCGCGGAAATCACGGTGCAACTGACAGTCAGTGTTCTGGTAGGCATCATCGACCAGTTTCTTGCCCGCGTCACGGCGAGTCGCCTGGACATCCGCGATGGCGATGCACTTCACATCACCAAAGGTCAGCATCGGCTTCAGATCGTAGGTCACTCGGGGACCAATCCCGATCACCCCGAGATGAATCCGCTCACTGGGCGGGGTGGCTCCGTCTTTCCCCAGGACATGCCCGGGGATGAACATGGGGGCGGCAAAACTGGCGCTCGCTGCGGCGAGGGTTGTCGACAAGAACTGGCGGCGTGAGGCACCGATAGGCGGCATGGCAGTTTCCTGAAAGAGGCACCGACGAGGTGAGTGTAGCCGATCAGTGGTCTGGTCCCAGAGAAC
>JAYSVZ010000219.1:0-6460 GCA_043718305.1 Planctomycetota bacterium
GTCATCGGGAAAGCTGGCCGGGCACGGTGGATGGGGCGTCGGCCCTATGTCCGTGGTTCGGCCATGAACCCGGTGGACCATGCGATGGGTGGGGGTGAAGGTCGCCGTTCCGGTGGACGCCATCCTTGTAGTGCGAACGGTCGACCATCGAAGGGTGGAAACACGCGTAAGCGTCGGAAGCCATCGAGTCGGGCGATTGTTCGTCGTCGTTGGAGCCGTCGCAACGGCCAGAAGAAGGTCTGATTCACGGTGGCCGATTCACGGTCTCCGGCTGAAGGTGTTCTCGGGTGGGGTTGAGTCATGGGGCGTTCCCTCAAGAAGGGTCCGTTTATCGATCCAAAGGTCATGAAGAAGATTCAGACCCTGGATGAAGCGGGCCGCAAAGATCCAATCAAGACGTGGGCGCGTCGGTCAACGATTTCTCCGGATTTCGTTGGGCATACCTTCATGGTCCACAACGGACGACAGCACATTCAGGTGTACGTCACCGAAGAGATGGTCGGCCACAAGCTCGGTGAGTTCTCCCCCACGAGAACCTTCCGGGGTCACGGCGCCCGGGGCAAGAAGTAACCCCGCAGATTACCCTCACGGGTGTGGAGTGCATTCCGATGGTTCTGGTTCGCGCATTGTGCAAACATGCTCGTATCTCCGCCCGAAAGATTCGGCCGTTTGCGGATATTATCCGTGGCAAGACGGTCGGCGAAGGGTTGGAGACGCTCCGTTATCTGCCTAACCGCGGAGCACGGTTGCTGGAAGATGTGATCAAGTCAGCTGCGGCCAACGCGGAAGATCGGGGTGCTCGCAACGTCGAGAACCTTCAGATTGCCGAGTGTACGGTCGACAGTGGTCCGATGTTCAAACGGTTCCGTCCCCGAGGTCGCGGGATGGTGTTCACCTTGCGAAAGCGGTTCGCCCACATTCAGGTGTCGGTGGATGCTCCCGAAGTTCAAGCGAAAGACGAGAACTAACCATGGGACAAAAAGTTCGCCCGACCGGTTTCCGCGTGGGAATCACTGAAGACTGGCGCAGCAAGTGGTACGCTCCCAAGCGGGAGTTCGGGACACTGCTCGTTGAAGACTTTAAGATTCGCAAGTTTGTGGCGGATGAGTACAAGTCGGCATCAATCGCCAAGGTGATCATCGAGCGGACCCGCGATCAGGTGATCGTGAATCTTCACTCGGCCCGTCCGGGGATGATCATCGGACGCAAGGGTGCCGAAATTGATCGGATGAAGGCTCGGCTGGAAGACCTCACCGGTCGCCGAACCGAAGTCAAGATCGTCGAAATCAACAACCCGTTCCGCACAGCCGTGCTGGTCGCGGAAGACATCGCTCAGCAGCTTTCCAAGCGGGGGAGCTTCCGCCGGGCGATTAAGAAGACACTGGACCAGGTGATGGATTCCGGCGTCTACGGAGTCAAGGTTCAATTATCGGGTCGTCTGGGCGGTGCCGAGATGTCCCGATGTGAGAAGGCCAGTCGCGGGTCGATCCCGTTGTCCACTCTCCAGCGTCATATCGACTATGGTTTTACCATGTCGAAGACGACGATGGGTGTGATTGGCGTCAAGGTGTGGATCGATCTCGGGGACTACAACAGCGAGGAGGCCGACAATGGCTCTAATGCCCAAGCGGGTCAAGCACCGAAAGGTCCAAAGAGGTCGCATAAAAGGTAATGCGACTCGCGGAAATACGGTGTCGTTCGGCGAATTCGGGTTGCAGGCCATCCATGGCGGCTACGTGAAAGCGACGACGATCGAAGCGTGCCGCGTGGCGGCCAATCAGTACATTCGCGGCGAAGGCCGGTTGTTCATTCGTATCTTTCCATCCAAGCCCATGACGGCTCGGCCCCTGGAAACTCGAATGGGTACCGGCAAGGGCGAGCCGGATCACTGGGTGGCAGTCATCAAGCCAGGAACGGTCATGTTTGAGATTGCCGGAGCCTCGAAGGAAGCCGCTCGCGATTGTTTCAATCGCGTGGCACACAAGCTTCCTTTGGGTGTTCGGATGGTGGAGCGGCGTCCAGGGGCTTAGTCCCTGGATCGAGTTCATGTCACCGTTTGACGAATGTCGAACGGGGGCGACGTGAGCAGTGATTGAGCGGCGTGCGGAGTTCAAGATGTCCAAGGCCAGCAACCTTCGCGAGATGAGTGCTGAACAATTGGGGGCCGAGTTGGAGGCCACCAAGCGTCAGCTCTTCGATCTGCGGATTAAGTCTTCTACGGAGAAGCTCGATTCGCCCAGTCAGATTCGTAAGACGCGTCGTCAGATCGCTCGGATCAAGACGATCGTCCACCAGCGTGAACAGGTCGCGAAGACAGCCTAGGTCAGGGGAAGAAGATGCAGCGGCAACTTGTCGGTGTGGTCACACGAGATCAGAACAGTAAGACCCGAAGAGTCGAGGTTCCTCGTCTGTATCGTCATCCGAAGTACGGCAAGATTGTCCGTGCCCGGACGGTCTGTCACGTTCACGATGAGAAGGATGAATCCCGCAAGGGAGACACCGTCGAAATCGTCGAATGCCGGCCACGCTCTCGTACGAAGCGGTGGGAACTGGTCCGCGTGATTCAGCTCGGAAACTACGCACCGCAGGTTTCGGAAACTGCCGGGGCCGCTACGAACTAGTCAGTGCGTTCTGCGTGTGCAGAATGTTCCTCGACGGGGAGAGTCATCATGATTCAGATGCAAACGATGCTCGACATCGCCGACAACACGGGAGCGAAACTCGCCCGGTGTATTCGCGTGATGGGGAGTACCCACCAACGATCAGGTGGCCTCGGCGACATTGTCGTGGTGAGCGTCCAGAAGGCGATCCCCGGTGCCCCGGATGCAGTCCGGGCAGGTAAGGTCGTCAAGGGCGTGATCGTTCGGTGCCGCAAGGCATACCGCCGGGCCGACGGCAGCTACATCCGGTTTGACCGGAATGCAATTGTCTTGATCGACGCGGAAAACAATCCGCGTGGCACACGCATCTTTGGGGCTGTGGCCCGCGAGTTGCGTGACCGCAAGTTTACGAAGATCCTGAGTTTAGCGAGCGAGGTCGTCTAAGATGAAGATCAAGAAGGGCGACATGGTGGTGGTCATCTCAGGCGACGATGCGTCTAAGGCGCCTCGGAAAGTCACCGAGGTTATCAATGGCGGCGTGAAGATCGTCGTGGAAGGTGTGAACGTCGTTCAGAAGCACGTGAAGCGGAATCATCCGAAGAGCCCGCAAGGCGGTCGTATTCGGTTCGAAAAACCAATTCAATCGTCCAACGTGCTCTACTACTGCGGCAGCTGCAACGCAGCTTCGCGGATCGGTTTCCGGTTCACTCCGGACGGGGCGAAGGAACGCTTCTGTAAGAGCTGCCAGGCTTCGGCTGGCCAAGTCAGCCCCAGTCGCAAGGCGAAGGTTGCGAACTAGTCATTCAGTTTGACTGAAGTTCAAGAACACAGACAAGACAGTGACATCCCCCGCCGACTGCTGGTTGGTCATCAGTGGTCATGAAGGATTCCGAGATGCGTCCCCGGTTGCTCGATCGTTATCGCAATGAGATCCTCCCGAAGCTCGCCACTGAGTTCGGGACCAAGAATCCGCATGCCATTCCGCAGATCAAGAAGATTGTCGTCAGCATGGGCGTGGGCCGCGCAATCGGCGACGCCAAGATTCTGCAAGAAGTCTCCCAGCATCTCGGAGCGATCACCGGCCAGAAGCCCGCGATCACCAAGGCCAAGAAGTCGATCTCGAACTTCAAACTGCGGGAAGGGATGCAGGTTGGCTGCATGGTGACTCTCCGGGGTCATCGGATGTACGAGTTTCTCGACCGCCTGATCAACATCGTTCTCCCGCGAGTCCGCGACTTTCGAGGCGTGAGCTTCAAGGCGTTCGACGGATCCGGAAACTACAGCTTGGGGCTTGGCGAACAGACCGTGTTCCCCGAAATCCTGGCCGACAAGATTCAGAATTCCCAAGGGATGAACATCGCGATCGTCACCTCAGCGGGTGATGACGACCGGGCTCGCACTTTACTACGTGAGTTCGGGATGCCATTCCGCAAGGAAACTAAGGTTTAGTGTGGCCGAGAGGTCGCCTCAGACTTGACGTTTGAGCTGCGACCGACGAAGCTAACAAGTTCCCTGTCGCATCGCAACCTTGGCAACCGCAACACAGTCAGACCCGTCACCACCCGTCGCGTGGTGACTTCGAGGACAAGAGATGGCATCGAACGCGAAGATCGCGAAAGCCGCCCGCAAGCCGAAATTCAGCAGCCGTGCTGAGCGTCGGTGTCAGTTGTGCGGTCGTCCGCGGGCTGTCTATCGGAAGTTTCAGATTTGTCGAATCTGTTTCCGAAACCTGGCCCTGGATGGTTTGATTCCGGGTGTGAAGAAGGCGAGCTGGTAGTCCAATATCATGATGACCGACCCGATTGCAGACATGCTGTGCCGGATCCGCAACGCCGTGATGATCGAGCGTTTGACGGTGGACATGCCCCATTCCAGGCTGAAGGAAGCGGTCGCCGCCGCCTTGCAGCGGGAAGGGTTCATCTGGGATTTCGAAGTTGTCGAAAACCCAGAAGTGGTGGGGAAGACGCTTCGTGTCAACCTGAAGTACGGTCCGAATGGGGAGCGTGTGATCCAGAAGATTACACGCATCAGCAAGCCGGGCCTGCGTCGATTCAATGGCGTTGATGAGATCAAGCCGGTCCTCAACGGACTTGGCGTGACGATCATGACGACCAGCAAGGGTGTGCTCAGCAGCCGTGAGGCCCAGGCTCAGCATGTGGGTGGCGAAGTCCTTTGTGAAGTGTGGTAGTCCCGTCAGGGTCATTCGTCTGCGAGACAGATCAAACGGGAGAGGTGAACTCATGTCACGAATTGGAAAGAAGCCGGTCTCTGTTCCTGCGAACGTCACCGTCTCGATCAACGCCGGTGAGCTCAAGGTCAAGGGGCCCAAGGGTGAACTTTCGCTCGCCTGGAACACGGCCATGGCCGTCGCATACGATGCCGACACGAAGACGATCAACGTTACGCGTCCGGACGATGCTCGTCAAAACCGGGCCTTGCACGGCTTGACGCGCGCCCTCATCAACAACATGGTCGTCGGTGTACAAACACCCTTCGAAAAGAAGCTGGAGATTGTCGGCGTCGGCTACCAAGCCACCTTGGCTGGCAAGTCGCTGAATCTTCAGGTCGGCTTTGCCAACATCATTAAGTTGCCGATTCCGACAGGCTTGAACGTTACTTGCCCGACCCCCACGGTCGTTCTGGTCAACGGGATCGATCGGGCCATGGTCGGTCAGTTTGCAGCCAATGTTCGCCGCGTCCGTCCTCCCGAGCCTTACAAGGGCAAGGGGATTCGGTATACTGGGGAAGTCGTTCGTCGCAAGGCGGGCAAAGCGTTTGGCAGCTAGTGTGCTGTGGTTGCTTGTAGGAGCCGCCACTTCCAACGAGTGTTCGCGTCGGTCGATTCGCGTGTTCAGTGCAGGTGTGTGATGCGTTTGGAAAAGCGGCTGGCATCCCAGCGTCAACGTCGAAAGTTCCGAGTCCGCAATGCGTTGCGGGGGTCGGGTCGTCCACGTCTGTCGATCTTCGGCAGTGGCAAGCACATTTACGCCCAGATCATTGATGACGCCGCAGGCCAGACTCTGGTTTCTGCGTCGACTGTCGAGAAGTCGCTGGGTGGAGCCGGGACATGTCACGGCAACTGCACCGGAGCCGTGGCCATTGGCAAGGCCATCGCCGAGCGAGCCCTTGCCAAAGGATTGAGTCAGGTCTGCTTCGACCGCGGTGGTCGTCGTTATCATGGTCGCATCGCGGCATTGGCAGAAGCCGCCCGCGAAGCCGGACTCGACTTCTAACCCCACGCCCTGACAACACGCCACCGTTGGCGATAGGAGCAAGATCATGGCACAACAACGCAATAACGATTCGGGGAACTCCCCGGAAAAGGTCGTCCAGATCCGCCGCTGTGCGTGCGTGGTCAAGGGCGGTCGGCGGTTCAGCTTTACGGCTCTCGTGGTCGTGGGTGATTCCAACGGCAAGTGTGGCGTCGGCTACTCGAAGGGGACCGAAGTTCCCGTCGCCGTCGAGAAGGCCACTCGTCAAGCCAATAAGCGGTTCGAGCAATTCCCCATGGTCGGGACCACCATCCCGCACGCGGTGGAAGCTCGCTTCGGCGCGTCGCATGTCAAATTGATGCCAGCCCCTGCGGGGACCGGGATCATTGCCAGTGCGACCGTGCGGGCCGTCATGGAGTCGGTGGGGGTGAAAGACATCCTCACCAAGAAGCGTGGTTCCAGTAACCCGGCGAATGTCGTGCAAGCCACGATGATGGCGCTGGCCAAGCTACGGACGCGGGACGATGTCGCTCGTCTGCGGGGAGTGGAGATCTAATGATCCTCAGTGATGTCCACATTGGTGTCAACAAGAACAAGGCCCCCAAGCGGGTGGGTCGCGGCTGTGGTTCCGGCCACGGCAAGACCAGT
>JAYSVZ010000220.1:0-6458 GCA_043718305.1 Planctomycetota bacterium
GCCGAACGACTCCACGCGTTCATCAAAGAGTGGAACGAGGTCGCCCATCCCTTCCAATGGAAGGAAAAGTCGTTCACCAAAGTCCTCGCCCAATGCACCCCCGAAACGACCCCCGCCGAGCCCCTCCAAACCGCCGCCTGAGAACCGATACTGACTTCCTGGGCTGTCTACTAAGAGAGTTCATCGATGCTACACGGTCATCGGGAGAACGTACGGCACATGTTGGGGCAGGACTGTTGGCAGCACATTTATCACAACCTATTCGGGTGATGGTCAAACTTCATACACCGGTACATGCACCGGAGAGTGCCCGACGCAGGTCGTTGGGGGAACGGTCTCAGTGGAAGGGCCGGTTCAGAACGGTTGCGGCGGTAGTGGTGGGAGTTGAGAAAGGCTTCCCTGATCGGCTAATCACTCCACCCGCAGCAGTACGAACTTCAAGTATCGAAACTCCGGGCAGATCAGCGGGGCGGGGTGGTCGATCGGTTGGCCGCTGATGGTCAGGACCGTCGCTCGGCGGCGGGCATCGGAGACCGACTCCTGGCAGATTTCCACGAATAGCGACTCATGGATGTGGCTCGAGCATGAGGCTGCTGCCAGCAGGCCGCCGCGTTTGGTCACCTTGGCACTCGCGGCGAGCAGCTTGCGGTATGCGGCAGTCGCTTGGGGGATCGAGGACTCCGAGGGGGCGAACGAGGGCGGGTCGCAGATCACGATGTCCCACAGTTCCCCCTTCGACGATGCGACCTCTAGAAAGCGGAAGACATCCTCGGCGACCCCCACGTGGTTCGCCGGGTCGAGGCCGTTGAGCGTCCAGTGGTGGTGAGCAGCTTCGATCGCGGGCTTGGCGAGATCGACACTCGTCACATGCGCTGCCCCACCCAGACCCGCCGCCACAGAGAACCCACCGGTGTAGGCGAACAAATTCAGCACGCGGCAGCCCCGCGACAGGCCGCGCACCAGGTGCCGGTTCTCGCGCTGGTCGAGGAAGAACCCGGTCTTCTGCCCCTTCACCAGATCGGCGGTCCAGCGGATGCCATGCTCCAAGAACTCGGCTGTCGAGTTCTCGGGGAGCGTTCCGGCCAGCAGCTTGCCCATCGCTCCCCGCTCTCTGGCTCGGCCATGTACCCCGGTCAGTGCGAGTGACTCCATCAGCCATTGGGCGATGCCAGGAGCGTTCCAAAACCCTTCGGGGCCGGAGCCGTCGAGCTGCATCACGGCGTAGCGGTCGTAGATGTCGATGACGAGACCGGGGAGGCCATCCCCTTCGCCGTGTGACAATCGGTAGCCGGTGGTGTCCGGTGCCAGGGCTTGCCGCCGCCACTTCAGCGCCCGCTCCAGCCGCCGCCGAGCCCACTCATCGTCAAGCGGTCGGCTATCGAACTCGCACGCGCGGAAGGCGATCGGGCACTGCGCATCGTAGTAGCCGCGGGCGATCTCGCGACCCGCCTTATGATCCAGCATGACAGCCTGCGTCCCGGCGGGGGCCTTGGGGAGCGTCAGCAAGTTATCGCCGTAAACCCACGGATGGCCACGTTTGATCGTCCGCACGAGATCGCGCGACAACCGCAACTCGACCGATGGGCGATCGGCGGATTTCAAGAGCGGCTTGTCGGTCATTGAATGCCTGCAAGTTGTTCGGGGGGCCGTTCGTTGTGCCCGTCAAGGCTTGATTGGGGGTTGGAGTCCAGCCTTTAGGCTGTTCCGGGACAGGCTAAAGCCTGGACTCCAACCTCAAGCTGAACATTGACGGGGGTGACAGGACGGGCCAATGGGCCCGTCCTACGGGGTTCAATGCTCATCGCGGGTCAGCAAAAAGAGGGCCTTCTTCTCGCCGGGCAAGGTGAAGTCGAAGCCACAGCTGCGAAAGAACTCATCCGAAGAAGTAATCGCCATGACTTCAAAGACCTTTTGTCGTCGAGCGAGATCGACGCAAGACAGCGTCAACTGCTTGCCGATCCCGCGTCCCTGGTGGGTCGAGGCGACGCAGAGGCTGCGGATTTCGGCGAGTTTTCGGGAGTAGATTTCGAGGGCCACAAAGCCGACGATTTCGTCGGTCTCCAGATCGACCGCAATGAATCCGGTCGGGATCAGGTCTTCCAGTTCATCTTGCGTTCGCGGCAGGAGACGCCCGGCCGAGACGAACTGCGTGATGAACTCGTCGATATCGTCGAGGTCCGCCATCGTACTCGGACGAACCATGAAGGTCGGCTTCGGGGGATCTTGATCGGGTGCTTGAGAGGGAGTCGATGGCGGGTTCGTCATAGGGCGGAGGTGATTGGTGTTAGAGGAGCGGGGCGGAGAGAATGACCGGGTGAGTGGACAATGAAGGCCGACCAAAGGTTCGCAAGTCCAAGTTGGCGAGTATTAGAACATATCGCGACACGACATGCGGCTCTTCACGTTCAGTGGCATTCCATTTTTCTCAACCTCCGAACCGCAGGCACTCGAATCGTGTCTCCTCGGACGGGGATCGCCAGTGAGGTGCTACATTCCCCCCGCCGCTGGGACCGATTACCCTACCAGCCCCCGCCGGGCGCACGGTCCGGGTCAGGGACTTGCCACATGGCCACAGAGCGAATTCGCATGTCCTCGGACACCACCCCCTCGAACGACATCCCCAAGCTCTACGACCCCGCTGCGGCCCAAGCCCAGTGGTCTCTGTATTGGGAGCAGCACGGCTCGTTCAACGCCGATCCGGGCACGGTCGGGCGCGACGGGCAGCCGAAAAAGCCGCACACGATCATGATCCCGCTGCCGAACGTGACGGGGGCGCTCCACATGGGGCATGCGCTGAACGGCACGTGCCAGGACTTGATCACGCGCTGGAAACGGATGCTGGGATACGAAGCCCTGTGGATGCCCGGCACCGACCACGCCGGGATCGCCACACAAGCTGTCGTCGAACGCCGCATGCTCGAAGAGGAGGGAAAGACGAGGCACGACATCGGCCGCGACGCCCTCGTCACTCGCATCTGGAAGTGGAAGGACACCTACGAAGCCCGCATCATCTCCCAACTGAAGCTACTCGGTTTCTCCTGCGACTGGCGACGCACGCGGTTCACGCTCGACGATGTCTGCTCCAAAGCCGTCCGCCGCACGTTCTTCAAGATGTTCCAGGACGGGTACATCTTCCGAGGAAAACGCCTCGTCAACTGGGACTGCTTCCTGCAGACAGCTGTGGCCGACGACGAAGTCTACGACGAGGAGATTGACGGGCACTTCTGGACGTTTAGTTATCCAGTCGAAGACGAGAGAGGAGAGACGAGAGACGAGAGCCAGACTGCTGACTCTGACTCGACCTCTGGCTCTCGTCCCTCCCCCTCCCCCACCATCCGCTTCTCCACCACCCGCCCCGAAACCATGCTCGGCGACACAGCTGTCTGCGTGCATCCGACGGATGAGCGGTACACGCACCTGATCGGCAAGTACGTCCGCATCCCGGTCAATGGTCGCCTGATCCCGATCATCGCGGATGCGCTGCTGGTGGATAAGACGCTCGGCACCGGGTGCGTGAAGGTCACCCCCGCGCATGACCCGAACGACTACGCCTGTTGGCAGCGGAATAAGGAGAAGATGGGCGAGCCGATCAACATTCTCAACCCGGATGGGACGATCAACGACAATGGACGGGATGGCCTAGGGCCTAGGGGCGAGAGCCTAGGGCCAGACTCGCTGTCCGAAAGTTCTTCTCTGGCCCTAGGCTCTAGGCCCTCGCCCCTAGGCCCACCCGACCGCTACATCGGCAAAGACCGCTTGGCTGTGCGCGACATGATCGTCGCTGACATGCAAGCCCTCGGCCACTTCGAAGGCGTCGAAGATCGTAAGATCCCGATGAAGCACAGTGACCGCTCGAAGACCCCGATCGAGCCGTACCTGAGCGAACAGTGGTTCGTGAAGATGGACGACTGGTCCGATGGCCGCCCCGGCCTCGCCCAGACCGCCCTCGACTCCGTCAACGATGGCCGCGTGAAGTTCTTCCCGATGCGGTATACGAAGACGTACCTCGACTGGCTGGGGGAGAAGCGGGATTGGTGTATCAGCAGGCAGCTGTGGTGGGGTCATCGGATTCCGGTATGGACGAAGCCATTCGATATCACGGTTCAGGGTAATGGTGATTCGTTCATGACATTGTGGAACCTGACCAGTACCCTTGGACTCGATGGTTTTAATGCGCATGCGGATTCAGTCACAGCTGCTCAGACGAATGACTCATACGGAACAGCGGCCCCCGGAGTTGGCTCCGATTATGTGCATTTCTCCTTTCGGGAAGGGCCAGCGAAAGGCCAGAGAACACTGCTGGTCTGCCTCGACGATCAACATCCAGAACTAGAGGCGAAGCTCGAAAATCTTGGTTACGCGAGAGACCCCGATGTGCTCGACACCTGGTTCTCATCCGCTCTCTGGCCGCATGCGACGCTCGGCTGGCCGGATCTGGAACACAATCCGCCGCTGGATGCGAAGGAAGTGGCGAAGCAGACGGCGGTTGCTCAACGTACTCCGGGCGCTGACGCTTCCGGCTCGCTGGGCAACTCCGTCCTGCCGAAGTTTTACCCCGGTAACGTGCTGGTCACCTCGCGCGATATCATCACGCTCTGGGTGGCCCGCATGGTGCTGACGGGGTTGTATAACAATGACGGACGAATCCCGTTCGAGCATGTCTGCGTCCATCCCAAGATCCTCGACGGGTTCGGCCAGACGATGTCGAAGTCGAAGGGGAACGGAGTCGACCCGCTGGAGTTGGTCGAGAAGTACGGGGCCGATGCGGTGCGGTTCACCATCGCGTCGATCGCGGGCGAAACGCAGGACGTGCGGCTGCCCGTCGGGTACGAGTGCCCGCATTGCAGCGCGGTGATCCCGCAGACATTGGAGCATCAGAAGGCAATCCCCGGCGGGGGAGCCAAGCCGCGCGTGACTTGCGTGAAGTGCAAAAAATCCTCCCAGTACACCAGCCCCTGGTTCGAGCCCGACGCTGGGGAACCGGTGGCCCGCATCGTCGCCGAACGCTTCGAGTACGGTCGCAACTTCTGTAACAAGCTGTGGAACGCCAGCCGCTTCGCGATGCTGAACCTGACCGACTACACCCCCGGCCCGGTCTATGAGAGCGACCTGCAACTCGAAGACCGCTGGATTCTCAGCCGCCTCTCGACCGTCGCCAACGAGATGACGGAGTACCTGGGCCGCTACCAGTTCGACGCCGCGACGCGAGCGATCCGCGACTTTACGTGGAACGAGTTCTGCGACTGGTATCTGGAGATGGTGAAGCCGAGGCTGAGGAAGGGGCAGGGAAGCCTAGGGCCTAGGGGCGAGGGCCTAGGGCCAGAGGGGGAGGCTGGCCATCAGCCATCAGCCATCAGCCATCAGCCATCTGAGGAGACACGCGCCACCGCTCAGCGGGTGCTGTTGTTCGTCCTCGACTCGCTGGTCCGGCTGTTGCAGCCGTTCACGCCGTTCATTTGCCAGGAGTTGTGGAGTCGGTTGAACGAGATTGCCCCGAAGCGGTCGCTGGCGGAACCGGCGGCTAGCGCCTTGCCGCTCAGTTCTGGCCATCCGCCATCCGCCATCCGCCATCCGCCGCTGCTCACCGAGCAGCTCGCCGAACCCGCCGCGATCACCGCCGCCTGGCCCACCATCCCCCGTGCATGGCGTGACGAACCCCTCGAACGCCGCTTCGCCCGGCTCCAGGAAACGATCGCCGCCGTCCGCAACGTGAGAGCGATCTACAACATTCCGCCGACCACTCAACTGCAGCTGCTGATCCGGGCCTCGTCTGAAGTCGCGGGCGAAATGACCCACGTCGCCGCCCAGTTCGACAACCTCGCCAAAACGATCCTCGCCGCCGCCGGAGCCGACGTGGTGCGCCCGAGTGCCTCCGCCGGGTTTTCGCTCGGCGACGCCGATGGGTACATCCCCCTCAAAGGGATCATCGACCCCGTCGCCGAACTCGCCCGCCAAAAGAAAGAGGCCGACAAGATCCGCAAACACATCTCCGGCCACGAGAGCAAACTCAACAACGAAGCCTTCGTCGCCAAAGCCCCCGCCGAAGTCGTCGCCGGGATTCGCGAGACCCTGGCCGGGCTGCACAAGCAACTGACGGCGACGGAGGAGATCATCCAGGATCTGGGCGGGTGATGTTATGTGCTACATGTTGTACGCGGGAGCCGATCATGAATTGCCAGTAGGGGAAGCCCCTGACTGGGCTGCCATTGGATTCAATGAAGGTGACTGGCCTGCTCTCGCCCCACGACTTTTAGTGCTGGCACTCACCCCAGACGCGGAAGCTGTGCGAATTCATTTGCGTGAGAGCTGTGTTGTCCGAGTGGGTAGTTACGAGGGATGCGGTTGTGGATTCAATCTTCTCAGTTGCGAAGTTCCTGCAGACGACGACTCCCTTGAGGCGCTCGTCTGTCGAGAGTCCAGGCAGGCATTGGCGGAGTATGTCGCAAAGTATCAGGTCC
>JAYSVZ010000023.1:0-2881 GCA_043718305.1 Planctomycetota bacterium
CCCGCCCCGGAACGCCCCGTCGGTCAGCTTGAGCAGGTAGTCGCCACTGGCCGGAGGATCAAACACCAGGACTGGGTCCAAGTTCCCATCCCCTCGCAATGCCGCCAACCGCCGCTTGCCAAGCCCATCGTGAATCTCGATGACCGGCTTGAGCCGCGAATCGATGCGGTCCGCAGCGATCTCAATCACCAGCCGCTGCCCTGCCGTCCCCGTGAACTTGAACAGGTCGACATCGGCCCCACCGTCCATGCGTCCTTGAATCGCGGTGCCAATGGTGAGCGGCATCGCCTTGTCGAGGGCATTGTTCGGCTCGACCTCATTGGCCTGCGGTCGCGAACCGACATAGAACCGCCGCGCGTTGCTCACTCCCCACAGACCCTTGCACCGCACCTCATGCGGACCGACCGGGACATCCGCTGCAGCTGTGACCAGAAAGACCTTGTCGACCGGCTGCTGTTGTTCGTTGGTCTTCTGGACGGCAGTCAGACCAGGGTGATTGAACAGGAGCGAGGAAATCTCTTCGAGATCGTCACCGCCGGTGATCGTGATCTCGACGACCTGCCCCGCCTGGACCCCCACCGGTTGGACGGAGTAGAGCCGCGGCTGCGGGAGTTGGGCGAACGTGACTGCGGGGAGCAGAATCGCCGCCAAGCAGAGAATGCGGTGGGTCATGATGAGGTGGGCGGAAGTAGGATGGGCAATCCTGCCCGTCCCCGTACGGGAACAGACGTGGAGGAAGCAGATACCGATTTCATTACCCTGTGAGTCGGGGGCCATCAGGATCATTCATGACGAACCCACGAAAGCCGGGAGGTGCGGGACGGTTAAACATCCAGAGGGCCTTCCACTCGAATGGGTGATCGTGTTGTTCGTGAGTCGTTGGGCGCACGGGGACGGGCAGGAAAGCCCGTCCTACGGTAGGACGGCCTTTCCAGGCCGTCCCGACAGCCCATCACCAGAGAATGCTCTCCGGTTTCCCAACGGGGTGGTTCTCGGTTGTCGCGAGTCGCACGGGGACGGGCAGGAAAGCCCGTCCTGCTTTCGGTCAATGGTTGAACAGGAACTCCTTCGTGTTCACCAGGGCCCAGACGATGTCCTCGAAGGCGATCTGCGGCTTGTCCTTGTGCTTCTCGATGTGGGCCAGGGCGATGGTCAGTTCATCCGACTCGGGGTCGCGCGAGTAGACCCAGCGGTAGAGTTCTCGAATCTTCTCTTCGTTCGGACGTTCTTTCTCGTTGGCCAACTTGGCCGCCCGGCCGCTGCCGGAGCTGACCTTGTTCTGCACCTCGGCGCTATTGAGGAGGTGCAGGCTCTGGGCGAGATTGGCCTCTTGCGAGCGCTCGCATTCGCAGGCACTGTCCCCTTGCGGCTGGCCGAAGACCTTCAGGAAGTACGGGGCCACCGTGGCATCGGGCAACTGGATCGCCAGCGTCCCTTCCGGCATGCCGTTGAAGCGTTCGGTGGTGTTGGTCACCTGATGGAAGCCGTCGTACAGCACTTCGGCCGTCAGCCGCTTGGGGTAGTAGCGGGCGAAGTTCTTCTTGTCCTTCTGGTTGTACTCGTTCGGCAGCGCACTCAGTTGGTACGTCGACGACTGGCAGATCGCCCGCACGAGTCCCTTGAGGTCGTAGTTCGTGTCGGCGAAGTGCTTCGCGAGTCCGGCCAGCAGTTCGGGATTCGACGGCGGGTTGGTCTCCCGCATGTCATCTTCCGGCTCCACAATGCCGCGATCGAAGAAGTGCTTCCAGTACCGGTTGACGAGGGCCTTCGAGAAGAAGGCATTGTCCTTCGCCGTCAGCCAGCCGACCAGCTGGTGCCGGGGATCGACATCGGCGGGGATGTCGAGGGCTGGGCTGCCCAGGCCGGTCGGCTTGAGGTTCTGGCCGTTGCGGGGGTTGTTCGCGATGGCGACCCCTTCGTTGTGGAACACGCGCTTCTCGCGGGCTTGGGTATTCATCCCCGCCATGCGGTCCTTGCGACCGACCCGGCTGAAGAACGCCGACAGACCGTAGTAGTCGTTCTGGCTCCACTTCTCAAACGGGTGGTGGTGGCAACGGGCACACTGGATGCGAAGTCCCATGAACAGCTGGGCCACATCCTCGACCTCTTCGTTGACCTGCGTCACTTCGCGATACCAGATCACCGGCGGGTTGAAGCTCGAATCGCCCGAGGCGGTCAGCAGTTCGCCGACCATCTGGTCGTACGGCTTGTTCTCATACAGATTATCCCACAGCCACTGCCGGAAGGCGTACGTGCCGTCCTCATCACCGGCTTGCTTCCGCTTGTTGCGGAGGACCAGGTTCCACTTGTTCGCGAAGTAATCGGCATACCCCGGGCTATCGAGCAGCCGGTCAATCAGCTTGTCGCGCTTGGCGGGATCGGTGTCCTCGCGGAACTGGCGGACCTCTTCCTCGGTCGGCATCCGCCCGGCAATGTCGATCGACACCCGGCGGAGGAACGTGCTGTCATCGCACAGTTCCGAAGGCGGCAAACCCAGCAGCTTGAGCTTGTTGAAGACCGCCTCGTCGATAAAGTTGCGGACCAGCGGGGTCTTGGTGACGGCCACACCGAGCGGCACTGTCGCCCGGAAGGTCGAGACCTGCCCTTGATAGCGGGCCATGATCGCCACTTCGCCGGTCTGATCGAGCGTGTGAATCAGTCCCGACTTGGCGCTCTCGGCCAGTTCCGGATCGTTCGGCTCGTACAGGGCCATGCGGGTCACGTCCTCGACGGTCCCATCCGTGTAGGTCGCGAAGCACGCGATCTGCTGGTCCTGCTTGGGTTCCATCAGGCGAGCTGCGGGCAAGCAAGCAATGCCTGCCACGGTCGGAGCAGCCTTATCGCCCCACGGCATCCCCTGCCCCACCCAGCGGGCGAGGAG
>JAYSVZ010000221.1:0-2233 GCA_043718305.1 Planctomycetota bacterium
CACGGAACGAGTTGACAAGAGGGGCTCAGCCGTGAGAGCGGCGACAGAGGAAGCATCACAGGGCGGCACCTCGGTCGCCACTCGCGCGCGGACGGGCCAAAGGGGCCCGTCCTACGACCGACATCGCTTACTTTCCCTTGAACCGGTAGATCCCGTGGCCATCGGCGGCGAGTACGAGGAAGTAGACTTCCCCTTTCTCGTCTTCACCGAACGACATGATCGGCAGGCCGTTCCCTTCGATCGACTCGTTGGCGGTCACCTTCTTAGCGGTTGAGTCGTAGGTCAAAGCCCACACCTTGCCGCTGACGTAGTCGGCGTAGAGGTACTTACCCGTCAGCGCTGATACTGCTTTGCCGCGGTAGACGGTGCCGCCGGTAATCGACTTGCCCACCTGGTGGTCGTATTCCCAGATCGGTTCGACCATCTCGGCGTTGGCATCAGTCGCATTGGTGCCGAAGGGGTGCATCGACTCGCGGCGGCTCCAGCCGTGATTGCTGCCACTCGTGATGATGTTGATTTCTTCGTACAGGTTCTGGCCGACATCCGCGCCCCACAGGTCGCCAGTTTTTCTGTCGACAGCGATCCGCCAGGGGTTTCGCCAACCGAGCGAGTAAATCTCGGGAAGGGCGCCTTCTTTGCCGACGAACGGGTTGTCCTTCGGCACGGCGTAAGCCTTGCCCATGTCGTGGTGATCGATATCAATCCGCAGAATCTTGGCCAGGTGCGTGCCGAGGTTCTGGCCGTTCGAATGGGGGTCGTTGCCCGCTCCGCCATCGCCGAGGGCGATGTAGAGCATATTGTCCTTGCCGAAGCAAACCGTCCCGCCCTTGTGGTTCCAGTACGGCTGGGGGATGGTCAGGAGTTCTCGTTCGGAGGCGGGGTCGGCCTTGTCCTTGTCGTCTTTCGAGACTTTGAACTCCGACACCACGGAGAGATGCTCCACCTTCTTCGAGGTGTAGTAGACGCAGAGCTTGCCGTTCTCTTTGTAGTTCGGATGGAACGCCAGCCCGAGGAACCCCTCTTCGTTCTGCTTATCGGAGTAGAAGACGCGGTCCTGCAGATCAAGGTAGACCTTCGAGGACTTCACCCCCTGATCGTTGTCAAAGACATAGATCACGCCATGCTGGCTCGCCACGAAGACCCGGTTCGAACCGTCGTTGGCATGCGTGAGGACGATCGGGCGGAACGGGATGTTCTTGCCATCGTCGGTCTCCGACTTCCAGTGAGCCCATTCGAGGGCCGGGTACGCCTTCTCCACCGTGACCGGCAAGGCTCCGGTAACTGGATCGGACACCTTCCCGTCGGCGGGGAGTTTGCGAATCTTGATGTTGCGGTAAGACACGAGATTGCCGTGGTCTTGCAGGCAGATGTGTCCCTTGGCCGCTTTGCCGAAACCGGGCATCGCGGCGAACTTGCTCTGGGCAACCCGCTCGTCCCAGTCCTTGCTCCCGATCTGAAACTTCGAGTAGCTGAAGCCATTCATCTGGATCTCGCTCTGCTGCTGGCAGATGCGGATGTACATTTGGTTCCATTCCCCAGCGGGGCGGGTGGCGTCCGGGATCTTCTTCGTGAAGAAATCGGCCCCCGGTTGGTAGAGCTGGTAGAGCCAACCGGCGAGCTGGGGGTCATGTCCCTTCACATTGTCTTGGACCTGAATCTCCGGTCCGCTGTGCCAGGGAGCCCCGCCCTCTTCGGTGACGCGGAACATGATCCCCGAGTTCCCTTCCGGGGAAATCTTGTAGTCAATCAGCAGCTCAAAGTTGTCGTACTGCTCCGTCGTGATGATGTCGCCCGCGTTCTTATCGGCCCGCGTCAAGGCCCCATCGACGACCTTCCAGCCGTCGCTGATCTTGTCTTGCTTGTAGTTCCGCCAGCCGGTGGTCGTCTTCCCATCGAAGAGCGCGGTCCAGCCGACTTTGGCATCCCAGTCACTGACCGTATTGTCCGCCGTCATCGCAACTGCGGGCCAGAGCAGTAAACAGACCAGCCATGAGAGACGCAGCTTCGAGAAACGCAGCATGGGAATCCTCAGCACAGGGGGAGTGGGTATCAGTGAGCGAGCATCGTACCGCCGCGAACGCCCGGCGTCAGCCGTGTCACATCATGGAAGTCACCCGGCGTATGTGCGTCCCAATCGTCGGTGAATTGACCCCCACGGGGTCTCGCCCCATCGCCCAGGGTTGCCCGCGCGGCGGGAAACCCTGGGATTTCGATCGATTTCAGCCGTTTCAAC
>JAYSVZ010000222.1:0-6427 GCA_043718305.1 Planctomycetota bacterium
GCCTTCTCCGATGGAGATGTCGTTTCGCCAGAGACGCTTCAGGCCAAGGGGCTCGTCAAGCGGAACTACGACGCGATTAAGATTCTCGGTGACGGGGAACTGACCCACAAGCTGACGGTGAAGGTCCATCGTTTCTCCGAGTCGGCTGAGGCGAAGATTCGCGCAGCGGGCGGAACGGTGGAAGTGATCGCCTAGCGAAGTCGACCAGAGGGTTGGCCGATCTCCTGATGGGAGCCAGTTGACCTTGTTCTGGCGAATCGAATACAACGCGGGCGAATGGTGGACCAGTTCCTCCGTTCGCTCGCTTCGTTTGTAGACAGGACGCAGTCTCATGCTCGCCCGCATCATCCAGGTCTTTCGCATCCCCGAGCTGCGGCAGAAGATCATCCTCACATTGATCCTGCTGGCAGTGTTCCGGATGGGATCGTTTATCGCGCTCTCCTTTCTGGACCAGGATGTCTACTTTGCTGAACTCAAGAAGGTGACTGAGTCGCAAAGCACCATGGGGCAGGTGATGCAGGCGATGTCGATGTTCTCCGCATCGTCGATGGGCAGTGCGACGATTTTCGGCCTGGGGATCATGCCGTACATTTCGGCCTCGATCATCTTCCAGCTCCTCGCGACCGTCTATCCTCCGCTGGAGGCCCTTCAAAAGGAAGGGGAATCCGGACGGCGAAAGATCAACGAATACACGCGCTACGCCACGGTGGTGATTGCCCTCGGACAAAGTTTCTTCTGGGTTATTTTCATGCTTCGGGGGGGGCTGACAGGAGACGGGACGGGGTATATCTTCCCCACGTTTGACGGTCCATTCACGTGGCTGGTGGCCACGATGACCATGACCGCGGGGACCGTGTTCCTGATGTGGATTGGCGAGCAGATCGATCACTACGGAATCGGCAACGGGATCAGCCTCCTGATTATGGCCGGGATTCTGGCTCGAATTCCCGAAGCCCTGTCGGAGCTTCTCGGCCCCGCCTTCACAGCGCAAGGCCTGAACATTCGCCTCGGCGGACCGGCGGCCATCGACAAGCTGGTGCTGCTGGCCGCCTTGTTTGCGGGGGTGGTCGTGGGCGTCATCGCGATGACGACAGCCACACGGCGGATCCCCATTCAAAGTGCCAAGCACGTTCGCGGTCGTCGCATCATGGGCGGCGGCGGACGACAGTCGCTGCCCCTGCGAATCAATCAGTCGGGCGTGATGCCGATCATCTTCGCATCGAGCCTGCTACTGATTCCGATTACGATCTTCACGTTCATTGATGGCAAGATTGGTCAGTCCGAGGTGGGTTGGCTGAAGTACATCCAACCCGTCTTCCAGATTTTGAACGGCAACGAGCGGGGCTTCCTGTACAACGTGCTGTTCATCCTGCTGATCTACTTCTTCTGTTACTTCTGGACCGGAATCACCTTCAACCCGAAGGACATCTCCGAGAACCTCAAGGATCACGGCAGCTTCATCCCGGGATACCGTCCCGGGGCTCGGACCGCTGACTATCTCGATCAGGTGATGCACCGCATCACGTACGTCGGAGCGGGCTTCCTCGCGTTGATCGCGATTGTACCGACGATCGTTTCGTCCTCGCTCCAGATCTCGCCGCTCGTGGCGAGTTTCTACGGGGGCACCGGGCTGCTGATTTGCGTGTCGGTGGCGATTGACCTGGTGCAGAAGATCGATAGCCATCTGGTGATGATGAACAAGGGTGGCTTGCTGCAGGCCGAAGAGCCCGGTTGATTCGATCGATTGTCGTGGAGGCCGGTCGCTTGGCTTCCCACGGAAAGGCAGACGGCGCGTGATCTCCCTGAAGAGCCGTCGTGAGATGAAGCTAATGCGTGAGGCCGGCAAGGTCGTGGCCGAAGCCCACGCGGCTGCCGCAGCTTTGATTCGTCCTGGCGTCACCACTCGCGACATTGATGCTGCGGTCACAGCGGTCTTCCAGAAGTACCAGGCCGAACCGCTGTTCTTGGGATTCCCGGGCAAGGTTCCGTTTCCGGCGGCGACATGTACGAGCGTGAATGAAGAGATCGTTCACGGCATCCCAGGCCCGAGGGTGCTGCTGGAGGGCGATATCATCAGCGTCGATACAGGTTGCCGGATCAATGGGTGGTGTGCCGATTCGGCTTGGACCTACGCGGTGGGCCAGATTTCGGATGAGAAACGCCGACTCATGAACGTCGGGAGTGACTTGCTGCGGTTGGCGATCGCGGGTCTGGCGAAGTACACCAGTTGGTCTCGATGTGCGAGCGACATGGAGGCCGCCGCGAAGGCTGCGGGGTTCACCCTGGTGCGGCAGTTCGTGGGCCATGCGATTGGCCGCGAGATGCACGAGCCACCGCAAGTGCCGAACTTCCTCGACGTGTCCGATCCCGAGAACAATTTCGAGTTGCGACCGGGACTGGTCCTGGCGATCGAGCCGATGCTCAACGCCGGGAAACCGGGGATGAAAGTCCTCCGGGACCACTGGACAGCCGTCACGGAAGATGGCCGTCCGAGTGTTCATTTTGAGCACACCATAGCGATGACTGCGGACGGTCCGCAGTTGATCACGGGGGGGGTGGGTGGCCCCGAAGGTTTGCTGGGATTCAGCGAGCTTTGAAATTTTGTCTGGTTGCTTGCGTTTGCGAGTTGAGGGCGATTACACTGCTCGGCTCGCTTTTTGACGGTCAGTACATCTGACGTTGGAAGCGGCCAGTCGGTGTTCGAAAGGTGTGTGGGCAGTGAAGGTTCGAGCGAGCATCAAGCGGATTTGTGAAGGTTGCAAGTTCGTCCGTCGCAAGGGACGGGCGTACGTGATCTGCTCCAACAATCCGCGCCACAAACAGCGCCAGGGCTAGTCCTGCTGCCGTAGACAACCCCAACTAAGATCAAGAGTTACGGCGTATCTCGCACAGGCAATGCCTGGGGGATGGCCGGTTCCGGAGAGATGACATGCCACGTGTTCTCGGGGTGGATATCCCGAACGACAAGCCGACGTACATCGCCCTTCAGTACCTGGAGGGTGTCGGCCCAGTCGTCGCCATGCAGGTTTGCCGGAACCTGAAGATTGACCCGCAACGTCGGGCGCGGGACATGTCGGAAGACGACATCCAGCGCATCAACACGATGCTGGATAACGACTACACGGTCGAAGGCCAGCTTCGTCGTCAAGTGCAGGAGCACATCGGTCGCCTCAAGGCGATCGCTTGCTACCGAGGAATGCGGCATCGTCGCAGCCTCCCCTGCCGCGGTCAGCGGACCAAGACCAATGCCCGGACGCGCAAGGGTGTCAAGAAGACGGTGGCTGGTAAGAAGGGTGTGAAGGACCGCAAGTAAGCGGTCGATGGGTCGCTCTGTCGAGGGCAGAGCTTTGCCGGGAGTATCCCGGTATCGTGTCAGTTGGCTTGATCGTCTGTCAGGATTTGCTCGATGAATACCACCGCGAAGTCTACGAACAAGAAACGCAAGGTCCGCAAGAACGTGACCAAGGCGATCGCCCACATCCGGGCCTCGTTCAACAACACGATCGTCACGATCACCGACACCAACGGCGATGTCCTGTGCTGGGGCAGTGCGGGCACCGTGGGTTTCAAGGGATCACGGAAAAGCACTCCCTTCGCCGCTCAAAGGGCCTCCGAAACTTGTGCCGATAAGGCCCGCAAGTTCGGCGTCAAGGAGATGGAGATTCGCGTGAACGGCCCCGGGTCGGGTCGCGAAAGTGCGATCACCGGTCTGCAGATCGCCGGGATTTCGATCCGGTCGATTGAAGACATCACGCCGCTGCCACACAATGGATGCCGCCCGCGAAAGCGTCGCCGCGTCTGATTCACGATCACGGATTGTGCCGCAGGAGGAGGAAGAGACCCTGGTCTTTCTCACTCGAAGGCGGCCTTGCCCAGGACTGTAGGGGGATATTGCCATGCGAATTCGTTGGAGAAATCTGGAACTGCCCAGTCGCGTCGTGCCCGAACGCGAGACGATGACATCAACCTACGGGAAGTTCGTCATTGAGCCGTTCGAACGCGGCTTCGGTCATACACTGGCGAACAGCATTCGCCGCATTCTGCTGTCGAGCCTGGAAGGCAGTGCGGTCAGCCGCGCCAAGATCCACGGTGTTCAGCACGAGTTCACCACGATTCCGGGCGTCGTCGAGGATGTCACCGACATCTGCCTGAACCTGAAGTCGCTGGTCGTCAAGAACCATTCGTCGACCACCAAGACGCTGCGGATCGAGCGTCACGAGCCGGGCGTCGTGACTGCTGGCGACATTATCTGTGATGACCAGGTTGAAGTCATCAACAAGGATCTGGTCATCGCCACGGTGACCGACAACGTTCCGCTCAATATTGAGCTCACTGTGGAAAACGGTCGCGGATACATCACCGCTGCCGAGATCCATGAGAAGCTGCCCGAGTTGGGCGTGATCCCCCTCGACGCTGCGTTCTCCCCGGTCACCCGTGTTCGTTACAAGGTCGACGACACGCGCGTCGGCCAGCGGACGAACTACGACAAGCTGACCCTCGAAATCTGGACCAACGGCACCGTTCGTCCTGACATGGCGCTGGTGGAAGCTGCGAAGATTCTTCGCAAGCACCTCAATCCATTCATCAACTACCGTGAGCCAGGTCCGGAATTGCCACCGGAAGCGGGTCTCAAGGGGATGCTCGAGGCGACTGGCTACGCGCCGATCGACTTGGAACTCGAAGACCGTCTCGGTCAGTCGCTGGCAGAGCTCAATCTTTCGGTCCGGGCGACGAATTGCCTGGAATCGGAAGGGATTACCGCCGTCCGCGACTTGGTCGGGAAATCGGAAGATCAACTGCTGCAAGTGCGGAATTTCGGGGAAACGACCCTGCTGGAAGTCAAGGAACGCCTGGGACAACTGGGCCTCCGTCTGGGGATGAAGGTGCCGACCTCGGGACTGCGTAAGTAGTCCTCTGGACTGCGTAAGTCGTTCTGGGTTTCGGTCGAACTGTGACATCACTGTGACACCATCTGGGTGTCGGAACAGGTGCGGATATGCGACATCGTCTTCGCGGTCGGACATTGGGGCGGACTTCGTCCCACCGCCATGCCATGTTTTCGAACATGGCAGCGAGCCTCATCAAGACCATCACCCGGGAGCAAAATCCCGAGGCGAAACGGAAGATCGTTCCGGGTCGCATCGAGACCACTGTGCCCAAGGCGAAGGAGCTTCGGCCCTACGTCGAAAAGCTCGTGACCCTCGCCCGCCGAGCCTTGGCTCATCAGGACGCTGCCGCTCAGTTCGCCTCCAAGGCGGAACGCAACAGCACCGAATGGGCCGACTGGCGGAAGTCCGCGACCTACCAGCAGTGGAACCGGGCGATTGCACCGGCTGTCGCTCTTCGTCGCCGGGCGTTTGCTCTGCTTCGCGACAAGGAAGCCGTCAAAGTGCTGTTCGACAAGATCGGGCCTCTGATGAAGGACCGGGACGGCGGATACACTCGTATTGTCCGCTTGCCTCGCGTTCGCCAGAATGACGCCAGCCCATTGGCGATCATCGAGTTCGTCGGCAACGAACGAGATCGCAAGAAGCAGCGTCAGGCACCGGCTGTCCAACCGTCGGCCAACTGAAGTTGCTGGGAACAACACGAACAGAAGGCGGGCCGTACGGTCCGCCTTTTTTTGTGGGCCGCAGGTAGCAGAATTCGTAAGAATTCTGCCTCCGAGGAGACGACAGTTGGGATCAGAATTCTTACGAATTCTGCTACTGTCCGGCGACTCTGCCAACAACATGGGGACAAGGATGCCCCCGAGGTGCCCCGTGCCCCGCGCGAATGGATTCGCCCCACCAACGGCCTTTGATGTCACAACCGCGCTCCGCGCGGTCTGTGTCGATATGACTCAGAAGATCGCTGACCTCCGCCACATTGAGATGGAACGGGTGGCAATCTCCTACTGCCAAACCCGTCGTGGCAGCCTGCACGGTACGCTGGCCAAGCTCACGCCGCTCCGCTTCGAGCAGGGCTCATTGACCACTGTGCGGGATGGTCGCCCCTGGACGATTCAGCGACTCCATGTCGGCCGCCAAGAGATGCGGTACATCCTGTCGGTCTATTTGCCGAGGTTCTTCGACTTGCCGTTCGAAGAGAAGCTCAACACGCTCATTCACGAGCTGTATCACATCGGTCCGCAGTTTGATGGCGACCTGCGCCGCTTCGAGGGGCGGTGCTACGCCCATTCATCGAGCCACCAGGCGTACGATGAGATCATCGCCATGCTGGTCCAGGACTATCTCCGAAAACGCTCGCCCCGATCCCGACTGCTAGCGTTCCTGCAACACGACTTCACCGCCCTCAAGCAAACGCACCAGACGATCATCGGAACCAGGATTCCGATTCCGAAGCTGCTGCCTCTGCCCGATCAACGGGCCGCGTGAAATCACCGCTTCACATCAACCCGGCCGGGCGGGATGTGTCGCCATTTCAG
>JAYSVZ010000223.1:0-6424 GCA_043718305.1 Planctomycetota bacterium
CAGATCCTTGACCCCGGCGATCCCTTCGATGTCGGCTTTGACCTGCTCCGCTTTGACGCGGAGTACATCGAGATCATCGCCGTAGATCTTGATTCCGATCTGCGCTTTCACACCAGAGAGCATGTGAGAGATGAGGTGTGAGATCGGCTGCTCGACGGACGAGACCACGCCGGGGATGTCGGCCAGCATCTCTCGGAGTTCAGCGAGTTGCTGCTCGCGGTTGCGAGGGGATTTGGGATCGAGTTCGACAATGTACTCACTGGCACTCACCGGTTCGGCGTGCTCGTCGAGTTCGGCCCGCCCGGTGCGGCGAACGAAGGTCGTCACGTCTTTCAGATCGGTGAGTCGCTGCTCGATGGTCTGATTGATCTCAATACTCTTGGTCAGCGAGGTGCCCGCGGGGAGCAAGACGTTGAGCTGAATGGCTCCCTCGTTGAACGGGGGGAGGAAGTCGCGATCAAGTCGTGACACACACAGTCCCGCAAACGCCACAGCCAGCAAGACCACCCCGAGATTCAATCGCGGGAAGGTGAGACTGAAGCGAATGACCTTGTCGGCTCCCCACTTGAGTACGCGAAGCAGCGGGCCATCCTGGGCGTGGTCGGTCCCCTTTTCGAACCCCAGAAACCAGTAGGACAGCACGGGGGTCACAGTGAGCGACACGATCAACGAGGCAATGATCGAGACGACGTAGGCGACTCCCAGCGGTGAGAATAGACGACCTTCCATCCCTTCGAGGGCGAAGAGCGGCACGAATACCAGGCAGACGATCATCGTGCTGAAGACGATCGAATTGCGGACCTCGGTACTGGCGCGGAAGACCACGAGTAGAGGATTCAGCGGCTCGGCTTTGAGGCGGTTCTCTCGCAGTCGTCGATGGATGTTCTCCACGTCGACAATCGCATCGTCGATCAGTTCGCTGATCGCCACAGCCAGTCCGCCGAGGGTCATTGTGTTGATCGACATCCCGTTCAGCTTGAACACGATCGCGGTCATGACCAACGACAGTGGAATCGCTGTCAGGGTGATGAACGTGGTGCGGAAGTTCATCAGGAACATGAACAGAATGATGACGACCAGGATGCTACCATCGCGCATGGCTTCGATGACGTTGTGAATCGCCCGGTCGATAAACGAACTCTGCGAGTACATCGGCGCAATGCGAATGTCCTTCGAAAACGTCGGACGCAGATCTTCGATCGCCTGGAGAATCCTCTCCGTGATCAAGCGCGTATCAGCTCCGGGTTGCTTAGCGATCGTGAACACAACCGACGCTCCGCCGGAGAATTTGCCGTCGGGACCGCGCTGGTACGCCCCGCTGTCGCCGCGTTTACTTTGTGCGGCTTCGGTGATGCGGGCCACCTGGCCCAGGGCAATCGGTCGACCGGCGTGAGTGGCGACGACGACCTTGTTGAGATCGCTGATCGATTGAATCCGGCCCAGCCCCCGGACCAGCAGTTCGTTCGGCCCCTGCTGATCGAGATATCCTCCAGTGGCGTTCTCGTTGCTGCGTTCGAGGGCCTCGCGAATCTCGCGGAAGGTGACGCCGAATTGCGTCAGCGCCCCCGGTTCGATCAGCACGTGATACTGCTTCCGACCGCCCCCCATCGTGAAGACCTGCGCCACGCCGGGGATGGTCAACAGCCGCTGCCGCACCACCCAGTCGGCCTGAGTCCGCAGCTCAATCGGGTCGGTCATGTTGCCCTCGCTCCACATGCCCAGAACCAGGATCTGTCCCATGATCGACGAGACCGGGGCCAATTGGGGGCGCACGCCCTCGGGCATGCGATCGGCGACAACGGCTAATCGTTCAGCGACGATTTGGCGGTCAATATAGATGTCGGTCCCGAAGTCGAACTCGACATTCACCACCGACAGCCCGATCCCCGAGATGCTGCGAACCGCCTGGACCCCGTTGGCTCCGTTGAGAGCGGTCTCTAATGGAAAGGTAATCCGTGTCTCGACCTCTTCGGGAGCCAGACCGGGAGCCTCGGTCATGACCGTCACACGTGGGCGGTCCAAATCCGGAAACACATCGATCGGCATTTGCAGCGCGACCCACGTTCCGTACCCGGTCAAGAACAACGCCACCGCCAGCGTGAGCAGGCGTTGATGGAGGGCGAAGCGAATGATGGCGTTGAGCATGGGGGAGGGGGATCGTTGAGGGTTGAGAGTTGGGGGAGGGGGAAGGAGGAACCGGGATGGCCTGTCACTCAACCCGTGGATGGCCCCCAGGCCAGCCATGCGCCAATCGAGCCAGCGGCCAGCACGATGCCTAGGCCAATCGCCGAGCCAAAACTCAATTGCCAGCGTTCAGCGAACGCCAACGGGACAAAGAACGGCAGTCCCAGGGGGACCAGGATCAACGTCTCCCGTGCCATGCGGGAGAGCTGAGGCAGATTGCGGTGTTCGAACCACCCCAACAGAAATGCCAGAATGCTGGTGATTGGCAAGGACAGCAGCAAGGCCCCCCAGCGAGGGGATCGTTGTCCGACCTGCGATACAACCACGATGATCAAGGCCGTCACGATTGTTTTGAGGACTGTGTTCCACATATGAATCTCCTGTGCCCGACTCTCAGTGCGAATGCCCCGCGTGGGGGTCGATGGCTCCGCCGGACTTGTTCTTGATGGCCATCTGGATCTGGTGCGCACTGCGGAGCGCGACGATGTCCCCGGAAAACACGGCACCATCGTTGGCGATCACGATCGACGACTGATCGCGGTGGATCACATGTACGGCGACTCGGTTGAATCGCCCCTTTCCGGTTCGCTGGAAGACGAACGAGTCCACCCCGTCCTGAGCCACCGCATCCAGCGGCAGTACGATTTGATTCGTCAACTCCTCGACCGGAACTTGCAGTTGCAGCCGCTGCCCCGGCTTGTGCTTCCACGAGATGAATCGCTGGCCCGCAGCATTCTTCGTGTCTCGCAGTACCTCGTTGGAAAGGTCCACGTAGAACTTTAAGGTCCGCGCGGCTGGGTCGACTTCACTGGCCACAAACGCCAGCGGCAACTCCTCGATCCGCTGGCCATCGGGAAACAGGGCCGCGATCTTCCAGGTTTCGGTCGTCGCCTTGTTGATGGCGGCGATGTCCTGCTCGAACGCTGAGCCTTCGATGTAGAGCTGGCTGTAGTCGGCCAGGACGCAGAGCATCCCGCCCTGTTCGACCGACTGGCCGCGATGGACCTGAAGCGTTTCCACCGCGAGGGGAACCGGAGCGGCTTCAGTGTCTGGAGCGGGAACCGGTTTCTCGTTCTCGACAGCTTGGAGATTCGAGACCTGCACGATCGACTGCCGCCCCATCCCATCGGTCAACCGTAACTCCTCGGTCCCCTGAACCGGCGAGGGAACGGTGATCGAGAGTTCGCTCAATAGCCGCCGGTCTTTGGTGATCTGGTCGACCTGCCGCGCGGACAATCCGTGCAGCCGCAACGCCTCACGCTGGGCCTGGATGAGAGCCTCAATTTTTTCCTTTGCATAGCGGCGATCCAGCAGTGACTTGCCGGAGATCGCTCCCGACTCGGTGATCGCTTCCAACCGCTTGATCTCGCGTTCCTCGACCCCCAACTCGCCGAGGGCTTGGACGAACTCGGTCTGCGTCTTGACTAGATCCTCATGCGTCAGTCGCATGCGAAACAGCAACTGCCCCGGTTCGACGGACGAGCCTTGAATCGCAGCGACTTCAGTCACCACGCCCGTCATGGGAGTCGAAACTTGCAGCAACGTCTGCCCCGGACGCTCGACAATGAGGGCCGGGACACTGATCGTTTTTCGAAAGGTGGACAACTCGATCGGTCGCAGCTGATCGGTCGTCAGGCCAAGGTTCTTCATCGCCTCGGGGGAGAGATCGAGGAAGGCTGGGGCTCCCGCCGCAGCCTCTTCAGGAGCATGGTCAGCGTGGCCTTCATCAGGCTCACTTGCGGAGTGCGCCGTCAGTTGACCGACCAAGGCATTCACCCTCGGCCACCAGCGATTCCAACAGAGTCCCGCCACAAGCAGAGCTACGATGGCGACAATCGTCGCGGTGCGGCCGCTGAGAAGGAGTGCAATCAGCCGTTTCATGGGGCTTCTTTCCGTGGCAAATCGGATGTGTGGCAGACAGGCGAAGCGCCTTCACGGAATGTGAAGGGGAACGGTCCTGGGTCCGGGATCGCGAGTCACCGAAAGTCTCGGTCGAACTCAACATAGCACCCCAGCGCGGGTGTGCCTGATGCAGTTAGCATTTACAGAAACATCTGGATTAGATGCGCCAAACTTGAAGTACCGCGCAGCGAGAAGCTGGTGATTCGAATCGTAACTCAGAACCCTGGATTGAGAATGACCGATCGAGTTCCGGGGGCTGACTGAAAATCAGGTCCGGGACATCAGCCAAGGCCAGCTCAGAGAGGTTCAGAACTTCTCCGCCAGTCACGAGCAAGTAGCAGCAATCACAGAGGGCACAATGATGCGGCGGCGGCCCAAGTTCACTGACAGCGATCGGCCCCAGCGGTGTTGCGTCAGCGAAGTCATGATCGTGAGATCGCAATAAGGAGAAGTCAGTTCGACCGTGATCGCAATCGGTCCCCGCCGGGCACACCTCGACTGATGGGGAATATCCGTGATGTCCGCAGCCATCGAAGAGGCTGTGCAGCAGCATCACGATGAGTGCCAGGGCATGGACGGAGCGAAACACGAACGAGCTTCTCTGGAAGACTTGCGGGGGCAGTATGGAGTCGATCGAAGGATCTGCTCCCCGAACCAGCGCACGAGACTAACCGGTGTAGTGAGGAAGTGCAATGTGAAGGATTTCAGACCACATCACATCACCCAGTGGGCATTCATGATGCCCGCAGATCAGGCCCCGGGACGCAGGCGACAGTAAGCTGTCAGCACCTGGTAAAGGTCCGGGGACATCTGAACCTCGTCATCTTCGAAGTCCCGAAGAAACGACCGCTGTGAGCGGGACGCCTCCAGAAGGACGCGAGATAATTCCCCAAAGGAAATCGTCAGGCGGGGCTCTTCGAAACCCACGGCTTGGTCTTCACCGGTGTAAAGTCTCAGTTGTGGACGCATTGATCTTCTTCCATGAAGACACCGGCGGATTGCCAGTGGGGTCATTTTCAGTCATCGGCCAAACCCGCCGGGCCAGGCCAATCGATCTCGGCGAAATCTGCCGCCATGACGAAAGTCATCACGGCCAAAGCTGGCGAGGGCGAAGTGCCATTGACGCCAGCCTTGCCATCCATGAGCGCAATCGCGGACGATGGCCGAGTTGCACCAGTAGATTTATCGGCGTTTATAATTGGTAAACTGTGACGATTATAACGTTTAATAGATATCATGGATTGCACCGCGTAATCATAGGACTCGTAATACAAAAACACCCACCCGGCAAGCCTTTGAAAGCTTGCCGGGTGGGTGGAGTACATGACGAGGAGTTGTTCCGCAGACGATGAGCCCGCTTCGACTAGAAGGTTCCCCAGCCGAACAGTTCAGGAAGAGCACCCACGCCGCCGTAATCGTTGATGTCCACGATCGGGCTGGGGGTGTCCAGCATGAATCCAGTTCCTGTTCCGAAGACGTTGCCCGGTTCGAGCTGCACGCGGAAGGTGCTGTCGCCCATCCCTGGGTAGAGATAAGCCGGTGCGATCTGCGGGACATTCGGATTCAAGAGCAGTCCCCCCGGAGCCACATTTCGATCTGCCAGCCGTTGGGCGTTGCGGGCTCGATTGTCAGCCAGGAACGGCCCGGCTGGGGTCTGGGCGGTGGTTCGCGATTTGAAGATCCCTTCGTCGTTGCTGTAGAAGGCCCCGATGTTGGTGGCCTGGGTCGCATCGGCGACGTTGCCGCCGTAGATCAGGTCGAGCCGAGCCAGCGGGTCGGTCTGGTACTGGGCAATCGCGAACGTGACCCCGTTCCAGGTGCCTACCGAGGCCAGTGGATTTCCGGTCGACACAAACGATTCGAAGTGAACGTCGGAACCGGCGTTGCCTTGCAGGATGTTATCCCGAACGGTCGCCGTCACCCCAGCTCGGGTCGCAGCGAAGCCGCCATTGTTCGTGTGATCGAACAGACCACCATCCGCGGTCCCGACTCGCATCACCAGGCCGGTCGCCGAGAAGGCACTGCCCAGACCGTTCGCACTCACCGTGTTGCGGTTCATCGCGAAGACGAGATCCGGTGTGGCCGTCACGAGACCGCCGAATTCCATCGCGGCTGTGGCGTTAGCCAAGACGCTTTGGTCGGCATCAGCCGTGTTGACGACATAGACTCCCTCTTCTTGGTTGCTGACAACCGTGTTGTCGTCGAGAGTCACATTTGCGACTCCGTTGCCCCGATTGAAGATCGCCACCCCGCGTTGTTCATTACTCGTGAACTGCGAGTTCGAGACCAGTGCCGTCAGGCCACCCGCGGTGTCATTGGTCAGGAGCAAGCCATCCAG
>JAYSVZ010000224.1:0-2217 GCA_043718305.1 Planctomycetota bacterium
GCGTGTTCGAACGTCATCCCGAGTTGAAGGTCGTGTGCGTCGAAGCCGACGCCGGCTGGGTCCCGCACTATATGTACCGAATGGACCACGCCTACAAGCCCCATCACAACTGGCTGCAGCCGGGCACTTCGCTCTCGAAGCTTGCGTCGGAATACTTCGCCCAGCACATTTGCGTGACGTTCCAAGACGACTGGACCGCCTTCCGTCAGGCCGACGATATGAACTGGAAGCGGCTCATGTGGGCCAACGACTTTCCCCACTCCGATTCGACCTGGCCGTGGTCGCAGGAGATGCTCGCCACCCATGCGGCTGCGCTGAGCCGCGAACAACGCCAGGCCATCCTCAGCGCCAACGCCGCCGACCTCTATGGCATCGACCTCGTGATGTTGGCGGTGACCGCAGCCTAGGTGGAACGCAGTTACTTCACTGCGGAACTGGTCTGGCTCTCCACGAAGTACCGCTGGGCGAGGATGAACACGAGAATCGGTACGGTGACCGCCAAGGCGACTGCGGCGAACACCAGCTGCGGCTTGTCCGCCGCTCGGCCGCCAAGCTGCGACAGCGAGATCGTAAGCACATGGAGCTCTTCGTTGGCGCTGACCGAGACGAGTGGCCAGATGAAGCTGTTCCATGCGTAGAGGAACGTGAACGTCGACAGCGTGGCCACGGCCGGCCAAGAGAGCGGCACCAGTACCTTCCACAGCACCTGCATCTGTGACGCGCCGTCGATGGTGGCGGCCTCGTCGAGATCCTTCGGGATGGTGAGGAAGAACTGCCGCATCAAGAACGTGCCGTAGGCGCTGAAGATGAACGGGAAGATCAGCGAAGAAAGATGGTTGTTCCAGCCCATCCAAACCATCAACTTGAACAACGGGATGATGAGCAGCACGAACGGGATCATGATCGAGCCCAGGTACACGGCAAAGATCGCGTCGCGGCCACGGAACTGGATGCGGCTGAACGCGTAGCCGCCCATGACTGACGTGACCACCGTTCCGATCACCACGAGCAGCGTGACCAGTGAGGTGTTCCACAGCGACTGGTCGATGTTCTGCAGCTTTCGCACCTCGGTGTAGTTCTGGGTGCGGAAGTAGAGGGACTCGTCACGTGTGGCCAGGCGCGGGTTGGCAATCACGTCGGGCAACTTTCCGTTGGGGTCCGAGAACCGTCCCCGGATGGTCTTGCCGACCTGGGCCAGCTCGACGTCTTTGCCGTCCACGCTGACCTTGAACACGCCAACTTCTTCGCCGGTTGCCAGCTTGATCTTCTTCGGGGCCGAGTAGCCGCCGACCGGAGTCAGTTCGAGGGGCTTGCGTTCGATTCTTGGACCGGTCTCCTTCCCCGTCGGATCGACCGGGGCGAGCAGCGCGATATCGATGCCGGCCTCGACGAGCCCGTAGGTCTTCTCCCCCTCGCCGGGGACCCTGACCTTGAACAGCGGGACGAGCTTGCCGTCGATGGTGGTGGTGTTCTGCTTGCGCGGCAGCACCGTCGGCGGGTCGCGGAAGATGTCCGACCCCTCCTTGAACGATGCGGCGACTGCGTAGATGAACGGGAACGCCATCATGAGCCCGAAGGCGGTGAGGATGGCGTAGGCCGCGATCCTCGCCGGCAGTCGCTCGGAACGTCGCTTCACTGCAGCCATCTCAGGCCCCCTTCGAAGTGGTGGTCGGCGGGACCGGACGGGTGAAGACCATATGCGTGCTGAGCATCAGTGCGCCGAAGATTTGCGAGGTCGTCATCAGAAACCTCCCGCTGATTCGCGCTGGCGTCGGAACTGCACGAGCGTGAAACCGAAGATGAAGAGGAACAAGACCCAGGCGATCGCCGATGCGTAGCCGAACCCGAGTTCGCGGAACCCGGCGTTGTACAGGTAGCTCACCGGTGTGAGTGCCGAGTTCTCGGGTCCCGTTCCGGGGGTACCCGACGACGAGAACAGGAGGTACGGCTCGCTGAACAACTGCAGCGCCAAGATGCTCGTGGTCGTGGTGACGTAGAGCGTGGTTGGAGCCAGCATCGGAATCGTGACCTTGCGGAACGTCACCCACCAACCTGCACCGTCGATGTCGGCCGCCTCGTAGACGTCGCTCGGTAGGCCCTGCAGGCCGGCGAGGAAGAGCACGGTGTTGAAGCCGATCGTCTGCCAGACGAACACGATGATCACCGCCCAGAGCGCGACCTTCTTGTCCGACAGCCATTGGATGTTCACCGAATCGA
>JAYSVZ010000225.1:0-2212 GCA_043718305.1 Planctomycetota bacterium
TACCGGGGTCGGGCAAGCCACATTCGCTCTCCATCGACGGGTAGCCGGAATTCGCGACTTCCCCCTTGGCGACTCTGCGCCTTGGCGTCTTTGCGTTGAAATCCAGATTCCGTGGCCATTCTTGCGGGGATTCTGAAGCAGGAACACGATGTGTAGAAAGGTCAGCCTGGAAAGGCCGTTCCTAGGCTGTCTACTCAGAAGACGGTTGAACAGTCGGCCTTACGCCACGGTGTTGCTAATGCCCTTGCCCCCGCGGGACCGGTTTCGGCAGGGCGATCGCATACATCAGCGTCACCAGCCCGACACCAATTAGGGTATAGGGGAGCCACGGGGCCATTTGAACGGTTCGAGAACTTCCTTGCTCACTCACCAAGAAAACGACGACTGCATTTCGCGGGGCATCGGCCTTCAATGTGACCGAATCGATGTGAAACAGTGCTCCGCCCCACAGCATCAGACTGAAGCCGAGTGCGCTGAAAACGGCTCGCATCATGGCGGTCCTCCGGAACGTTCCCCAAGGGGCGTATCGTCGAGAAGAAATGCCCTCTGAAGGGAAATTCCCAAGGGTCTGGTCGATTTCGAAGAAACCCGTTACCGAGGACGGTTATAACGGCCTGGGCTGGCTGGCTGTGCCTGATCGGGCGGGGCCGCAATAATGCGTCTAGCGCCCAGCGGTGAACCCAGCCGTTGCTCCCGTGTCCATGAACCACTCACGACTCACCACTCACTCCCCGGCCCCCACCCAGTGTTCAAAGACCTCATCCAGCCCCGCACCCTCAAGGGTTTCCGCGACTACCTGCCCGACGTGATGATCGTCCGCGAGCAGCTCATGGAAACGGCCCGCCGCGTCTACCGCAGCTATGGCTTCAGCCCGATCGATACGCCCGCACTGGAGTACGCCGAGATTCTGGTCGGCAAGGGGGGCGAGGAGTCGGACAAGCAGTTGTTCCGGTTTATCGATCATGGGGACCGGGATGTGGCCTTGCGGTTCGATCTGACAGTGCCGTTCGCGAGATTTGCAGCGGAACACCTGAATGAGATCGGGACGCCGTTCAAGCGGTATCACATCGCCCCGGTGTGGCGCGGGGAGAATACCCAGCGCGGGCGGTATCGGGAGTTCGTGCAGTGCGACTTCGACACGATCGGCACTGACTCGAATGTCAGCGACATTGAGACGCTGATGGTGATTTATGATCTGATGGTCGCCATTGGGTTCGAGGGATTCACGATCCGCGTGAATCATCGGATGCTGCTTAACGGGGTGTTGGAGAACCTGGGCGTGGCGGACAAGTCGGTGGGTCTGCTGCGAGCGCTGGACAAGGTGCTCAAGATCGGTCGCGAGTCGGTCATCGCCGAGATGGTCGACAAGGTCGGCGTCAATGCAGACCAAGCGGCGGGTGTGCTCGACTTCGCCTCACTGAAGGGATCGAACATCGAGATCCTCAACGCCGCCGAGAAGCTCGTCGGGACCAACGCCCTGGGCCTGGAGGGGGCCGCGCGGCTGCGGCAGTTGCTCACGGCCTGCGAGATGGCGGGGCTGAAGAGCGAGCGGATCGCCCTCGATCTGTCGATCGCGCGGGGCCTCGACTACTACACCGGGACGATCTACGAGACGTTCCTGTCCGCCTTGCCCAGCATCGGCAGCGTCTGTTCGGGTGGGCGGTACGACAACCTCGCCGGGCTGTTCACGAAGACACCGCTGCCGGGAGTCGGAGCCAGCTTGGGCCTCGACCGGTTGCTGGCGGCGATGGAGGAACTGAAGCTGGTGTCGAAGGTCTCGACCCCCGCTCCAGTCATCATCATCCACTTCGACAAGGACCGGTCGGCGGAGTACCTGCGGATGGGCCGCGTGCTGCGGGCTGCGGGGATCGGGGCCGAGGTCTATGCCGTTCCGAAGCCGATGAAGAAGCAGATGCAGTACGCCGACAGCAAGGGGTTCCGGTTCGCCCTCATCGCCGGGAGCAACGAGTTCGACAAGGGCTGCTGGATGGTCAAGGATCTGGCGAAGCAGGAGCAGACCGAGGTCACGGAAGCGAATCTGGTTGCCACGCTCCAACAGTTGCTGGGGTAAAGCCGCTGCGACGACCCTGTGTGTGGTCCGTAGCCGATGAAGAACTTCGTGCTGATCTTTCTGACGCACACACGTTGTGAAGGAGGGCGGTGTGTGCATCACGAAAGTAGGCACGCGGGCTGCTTGGCTGGGGTTGGGTTG
>JAYSVZ010000226.1:0-2212 GCA_043718305.1 Planctomycetota bacterium
TTCCAGGCCGACATGCAAGTCTCGCTCACCAACGACGGGCCGGTGACGCTGCTCGTAGATAGCCGAAAGGTGTTTTGATGATGGTCTCATCTCGCTCAAGTTCACCTTCGACCTTGGCACCTGCTGGCTCCCCTCTCCCCCTGAGCCTGTTGAAAAAGCCCCGTGGCACGGGCGTCCCGCCCGTGAATCCCTGGGAAATCGCATGGGCGAGACGCCCATGCCACTCACTTCAACAGTCTGCCCTGGGAGAGGGGTCGGGGGGGAGGGCCGAGGGTCATGGCGACATCCCAACCCGCTTTCGATCCCACTTAATGTTGGCCTGCCTACTCTTCGTTCCGACGATCCTCTCAGCGGCTGAGACATACTCAGTCACCGTGTCGACGGGCCTTCACGAGCGATCCCTGTTCGAGTTCACACTTCCCGAGGGCGCTCCAGATGATGTCGATTGGGAACTGGTGGACGAAGCGGGCCAGATCGTCAGCATGACCCAGCCTGCCCTCGGCAACCGGCGGCAACGGCTCGGGCGGCTCGGGCAAGTTCCCGCTGGTGAAACACGCCAGCTTACACTCCGTCCGGTTCCTGCGGATCGCGATGAACCGCGACCGCCAGTGATTCGAGGCCCGCATCTCACCGAGAACGATGGTCAACTGAGGTTACTGAACTCACCCCACGAGATCCTGACCTACCACACGGGCCCGTCCCAGCCCCCCGCGGGGATCGCAGCCCATTTCGCTCGCTCGGGGCACATTCATCCGCTGAAAACTCCGATCGGCCAGACGATCACCGCCGAGTTCCCCGCCGATCATGCCCACCAGCACGGCGTCTTCTTCGCGTGGGTTAACACGCAATTCGCTGGGCACAAAGTCGACTTCTGGAATCAAGGCGAGAAGCTCGGAAACGTTCGCCATCGCCGACTGGTCGAGTCGCAAGCCGGAAAGGTCTACGCCGGGTTCATCTCCGAACTCGAACACCTCGATCTGACCGGTGATGTCGAGCAGGTGGTCCTCCAGGAAACGTGGCGCGTGATGGCCTGCGAAATGGGAGACAAGTTCGGGGAGATGTACCTTGTCGATCTCGAGTCGAAGCAAACTGCGGCCAGTGATGAACCGCTCCAGGTCCTGAAGTATCACTACGGTGGCTTCGGCTGGCGCGGCCCCTCCGAGTGGCTATCGCCCAAGGGCAATACCCCCGCCACCGGGTGCCAGTTCCTCACCAGCGAAGGCCACAGCCGAGAACAGGGGAACCACACCCGTCCCCAGTGGGTGAGTGTGACCGGGTCGGTGAATGGCGAGCTGTGTACGATCGCCATCTTCGGGCACTCCACGAACCTGCGGCACCCGCAACCGGTGCGGCTGCACCCGGATAAGCCGTACTTCTGCTTTGCGCCGTGTGTGCTGGGTGACTTTGCGATCACCCGCAACGAGCCACTGATCTCACGCTACCGAATCATGACGCACCACGGTGCGGCGATCCCGGAACGGTACGATGGCCTCGTCAAGGAGTGGGCCGAACCCGTGAAGGTGAGTGTCACTTCGAAGGATGACAAGTCCGAAGAGTTGACCAGCCCAGCCAGTCCTCCATGAATTGTCGGCAGGTGCATTGCCAACGCGAACAAATTCGGACACATTCGTCGCGTCAACCGACTTTTCCAGAGTACACACTTCTGCGGAGTTGTCAGCCGCCCACTTTCGGCATTCCGAAAACATGAGCGGGGCGATGGAGATCTTTGTCAGCCAAAGGCTTACAGGGAATCCAGCACTCATTCAGGGGAGTGTGGTCCCTCTGGCTCCAAGCCCCAGCGGCGGGTGAGGCTGACCTTCACTCCCAACTGGTCGCAGATCCGGGTCACGACGAAATCGATCAAGTCCATAATCGTCAGCGGCTGATGATACAGCCCAGGCATCGCGGGCAGGACCACGCCCCCTGCCTCCGTGAGTCTCCGCATGTTATCGAGTTGGATCAGCCCCAACGGCGTCTCCCGCGGGACCACGATCAGTTTCCGCCGCTCTTTCAAGTGGACATCAGCAGCTCGCTGAATCAGGTTGGTTGACATCCCCTGGGCCACTGCGGCGAGCGTTCCCATGGAGCAGGGGCAAATCACCATGCCATTCGTCGGAAAGGATCCGCTTGCGATCCCGGCGGAGTAGTCTTGATATCCGTGAACCTGGAGTTCGCCGCGTTTTGTAGTCTCGAAGGGAATCGCAACCCGCTC
>JAYSVZ010000227.1:0-2211 GCA_043718305.1 Planctomycetota bacterium
TTTGCTCTTTTTGATCTGCGATTGAAGCGAGGGCAACCGGCGAATGTTCTCGGGCGGGACATCAAGACATTGTGCGAGATGCGGGAGCAGTCCGGCTCCGGCGAGGAGTACAAACAGCTCGGTATCGATCAGGAGTCTCGGAGAAGACATTTGGCCCGTGAGTTACGATGTGTCAGGTGACGGGGCACTGCGGGAGGGCGAGAGCTTCGACGAAACGTCGGTCGGAGTCGCCGAGTTGTTCGAGATCGATGTGGGCGGCGAGTTGGTCTTGAATCAGGCGATGGGCCCCGGTGTTTGCGTTCATGACCTGAAGTGCCTTGTTGGCAACGCCCCAGCGGTCGGCACAACGCCCATAGATGAGAGCCACCAGACCGGGGTCGACGTTTTGTTCGGCCCCGAGAGCGGGGACCGCTTCAGCGAGTTCTTCTCCCGTGAGTCCATAAACTGGCTCCAGGTAAGGATCAGGAAGCCCCGTTAAGAGTTCGAGGGCGAACCGGTCAGCCTCGGTCTCTTCCTCATCATTGATGATGCGTTCGATGTTGTCATCGCAGTAGATCGCCTGCCCCGGCACGATGTGTCCCTGCAACAGGTGTCCCAGTTCATGGGCCAGATGGAAAGCGAGCTTGGCGGGAGCATCATGCTTCTCGGCCAGCAGAATGCAGGGACGATCGTCGATGAACAAGACCAGACCATCGAACTTACGGAACCCCTTGACCGTTGGTAAATGTTGAAGGTGCGCCACTATGATTCCGCGATCCCAGCAGAATCGCAGTAATCGATTCAGATCGACCGCGCCGACATCATCACTCAGCAGTTGTTTCCGTACCTCTTCGGCAGTCATCGGTCCGGAAAAGTCGGGAAGGTTTTGGCAAGCGCGAGCCAACTGCAACGCGAATCGGCGGGCGACCTGAATGGCGGGTTGGACCTGTGCCACTCTCGTTCCAATCGTGGCAGTCTTGAGACGGACATCCGGGAGGGGCGGGAGCGTCAAATCTTGGGTCGTATTGCGGAGCGATACCAGTGGGATATCCAGATGCCTTGAGATCGCCAATTCGGCGAGCCCGCGATTGAAAGGAACGTCCGCGCAGACATCTTCCCACCAATCGGGCAGGACGACAGACCGAAGAAAATTCGGGCCGTATCCGACCTTTTTGAGTCGACGATACAGATCAGCCATTGATTTGTGGTAAGCCATGTCCTCCCTCAGACGAATGCCCAATCCTACGCCGTAACGTCCCACGCTGCCAGAGCGAAGACCTCTCAAAAACGTGGCATGGGCGTCCCGCCCATGCGTATTTGGGGAGATCTGGGGAGTCACGGGCGGGACGCCCGTGCCACGTGGCCGCGAATCGTGCGGGCTGCGTCCCAGGGGTCGGTGACTTCGAGGAAGTCCCAGCGGCCAAACGAACCGGCATTGTTGACGGCAGGAACCCAGAGGGTGCGGGCGGTCGCGGTCTTGGCGGCTTTGTCCTTCTTGGCTTGCCCGCTGACCTCGACGATCAGGTTCAGCAGATCGCCCGGACCGTTCCCGTCATCCAAACAGGCGATGAAGTCCGGGATGTACCGGCGTTCGGCCCCGTTCAGCGTGTACGGAATCGTGAAGTCGAGATTCTGGTTCTTCACGTACCGCACGACTTCCGGCATCTCTTCCAGCGTCTGGGCCATTTTCTGTTCCCACGAGTCGGTATCGGCGACGACGTGGGAGATGTGGCACTTGTCCTCGCGCGTGGTGTAAACCGGTCGGGCGGTGTCGAAGTCGACCCACCGTGTCGAGCCGATCGGGTCGTGAGGTTGCAGCCGGGGGAGCAGCGTCTTCTGCGAATCCTTCGACGCCATGACGCTGTGATAGATCTTGTCGGCGGCATCGTGAGCGAGTTCGAACAGCAACAGCAGCTGGGGGAACGTGTCATCCTTGCAGGTCACGCACTCCGCCAGCCAGTGCCGGGTGATCTCCAGCAGCTGGGGGAATCGCCAGGCCTGAACTTCGTTGTCCCACTGGTGAGGGGGTTCGCCGCGCTCGGGGAATGTCCCGTCGCCCCGGAAGTATTTCTCCAACGTCAGCTTAGCGATGCGGAAGACGACTTCCTGCATGCGGTGCGTTTTGAGTTCGTCCAGGCTGTGGATGGACGATTGACCGACGATCGGGGCGTTCTCCGTGATCGTAGGGACATCGCGAGTCGACAGCGACAGCTTCGAGTCCGTGTTGAACGC
>JAYSVZ010000228.1:0-2210 GCA_043718305.1 Planctomycetota bacterium
TCGCTGACCAGCGGAAAGCATCCTCTCGTGGGGCGGGTTTTCGTGAATCGTGTGTGGATGCACCACTTCGGGCGCGGGCTGGTGGGCAGTGCTGGAGATTTTGGTGTCTTGGGAATGCGGCCGACCCATCCCGAGCTGCTCGATTGGCTGGCCGATGAGTGGGTGCGGAGTGGGTGGAGCCTGAAGCAATTGCATCGCGTGATGGTCACCTCGACGGCCTATCGCCAAAGTTCCCTCCGCACGCCCGAGATCGATGCGATTGATCCCGAAAACAAGTGGCTATCGCGGATGCCTCTGAAGCGATTAGAGGCGGAGGCGATTCGCGATGCGGTGCTGAGTGCCTCGGGGTGTTTGAGTGATCGTATCGGGGGTCCGCCGGTCCAGGTGGCCCCGGATGAAGTGGGGCAGATCGTCGTTGGGATGGGCGACCGCGATGGGAATGGGATTTTGATTGGAAAATCGGACGGACTCGGCGACGCCCTGCACCGCCGAAGCCTCTACGTCCAGGTCCGGCGCTCGATGCCGCTGGGGATGCTGGAACCATTCGACATCGCCAACACCGCTCCCAACTGTGATGTCCGCAATCAATCCACGGCAGCCCCCCAGTCGCTACTCCTGATGAATAGCGATCTGGTCATCAAAGAGTCAGAGCGCTTCGCCCATCGGCTCATCGCCGAGGCCGGAACAGAACGATCCGCCCAGATCGATCGCGGTTGGCAACTGGCGTTTGGCCGTAGACCAGACGAAACGGCGAAGTCGAGTGCCACACGGTTTCTGGCAGAAGTGACTGCACTCTTTGAAGCCCGACTCGCGGCCGCTGAAAAGAAGGCCACTGAGAAGAAGGAAGGGATCCTGCCCCCTGCCGAGCAAGCGCTGGGAGTCTGGTGCCAGGCATTGCTCTGTGCGGATCAGTTCTTGTATGTCGAATGAACGCGTCGTTGATTTCCCCTTGTGACCCGTTGTGGCTTGTTTACTTATCCTTGTTGACAATACTCTAGGTCCGATAAGTCAGTAGTGCTATGATCTATGTGCTGGATCGACATTCAACACGATGAAAGGATGCGTCGGATGCTCGTCAGACAGCGAATACTGATCGAATTCCTCTACCAAGCCGCCCGACCAGTGTCGAAGTTGGAGTTGGTGAAATGGATGTTTCTGCTGCGGAAAGAGACTCGAGAAAACTTCAAGACTTCGTTTTACGACTTTGTTCCGTATCATTACGGACCGTACTCGTTTTGTCTTGCGCGTGAGATTGGCAGCCTCATTGAATCGGGTTGGATTCACGAAGAAGAACGCACCTGGGAATTGGTCCGAGAGCCCGATGATGCTGTTGCTGGAACCAAAGGGACAGTTCGCGAAGTTCGGTCACTGGTTGGACGCTTTGGGGACCGCCCCCAAGACGAAGTCATCGATCACGTCTACAACCGATACCCTGAATACACGGTCAACAGCAGGCGGGCCAAGCTCGTCACCCGAAAGATTGCCGATCCTCAAGTCTTCACCGCCGGATACGAGGGGCTTCAGGTCGACGGGTTTCTCAACATGCTCGTTCAGGATGGGATCCATAGCCTAATTGATGTTCGCAGCAATCCGATTGCCAGGCGATATGGGTATCACCGGGGAACTCTTTCCAAACTGTGTTCGCTTCTCGGAATTCAATACACTCATGTCCCAGCACTCGGGATTCGGTCAGAGTTGCGTCGATCCTTGCAAACGCAGGCCGACTACGACCATCTCTTTGAGAACTATCAGCGAGACACGCTTGTTGAACAGAGTCAATGGGTCGAACGTGTGGCAGATTCTGTGTCCACTGAACCTTCCGTCCTCGTCTGCATGGAGTCTTGCCCCTCTCGTTGCCACCGCAGCCGACTGGCATCTGAAATCAGCAAGATCACAAGCCTGCCGATTGTTCATTTGGGAATTAATCGATGACTTCCACTGAAGGAGCCACCCGAACAAAGGTTCTCATAACAGTGATGACTTACCCCCATCCGTCACGGGGTTATCAAGAGCTTGTGTGTACCGCTGGTGTCACGGAGTCGAGCGAGTGGGTCCGATTGTATCCCGTCGACTATCGGTATCGTTCACCGGACCAGAAATTCAAGAAATACCAGTGGATCGAAGTGGATCTGTTTCCAAGTGGAGCAGGCAACGACAAACGGAAGGAAAGCCGCAGACCCGATCTCGATTCCATTCGGCTCTGCGGAGAG
>JAYSVZ010000229.1:0-2208 GCA_043718305.1 Planctomycetota bacterium
GAATACCGGGCGAGTCAGGGGTATGCCCAGACGATCGAAGCTCTCAATTACGTCACGGCCAACGAGACGAAGGAGACGACGTTGGCCGAAGCTCGCCAGATGCTGGCGATGGCTCCCTCGGTGAGTGCCCCGGTTCCAGATGGCCAGTTGGAACGGACCAAATGTTCGTGGTTCAGCGTCTTTAAGAACGGCCAGTACGAGATCATGCTGGTCTCCACACGTGACAAGGAGCCACTGCTGCTCGCCTACACCACTCCGAATCCCCCCGAAGAGCCCCCGCCCGCCGCCGCTCCCGCCGCCGCAGAGGGGGCCGGACCCGACATGGCCTCAATGGGTGGTATGGGCATGGGCGGCATGGGGATGGGCGGTGGTGGCGGCATGGGCGGTGGTCCGCGGCCACCCAACCCAGTTCGGATCGCGCTCGATGCCGATGAAGACGGCAGCTTGTCCGCCGAAGAGATTGCAGCCTCTCCCACCGCGTTGGCCAAACTCGACAAGGACAAGAGTGGTTCAGTGAGTGCCGAAGAACTCACGCCACCCGCCCCACCCGTGGCCGCGGATGCCGCACATGGTGTCGCCCATGCCGCCGGAACGCCGCCGTCGGCTCCAGCCGCTGGCGGGCCGGGGGCTGGTGGACCCGGGGCTGGCGGAGGACGCCGACCCGGTGGTCGTCTGAGCGGGGCCATCGATACCAATGAGGATGGTGCCTTCTCCGCCGAGGAATTGGCTGCGGCTCCAACCGGCTTGAAGACCCTCGACGCCGACAGCGACGGGAAGATCGCCGCTGAAGAGTTGCGACCGCCTGGCGGATTTGGCGGTGGACCGGGAGGCCCCGGAGCAGGAGGCGGAGGTGATCGTCCCGCCCGTGCCCGCCACCCCGATGCCGAAGAGTCCCCCGCCACACCGGCTCCTGATGCGACCGCACCGGCGAAGACCGATCCAGCGGCTGAGGCCCCTGCTCCGGATCCCGCCGCACCGGTGGAAAAGGCTCCGTAGCGCGGGTTGATGACTCTCATGGGGACGTGGGATAGGCTTCCAGCCTGTCTTTCTTGGGCATTGACAGGCTGGAAGCCGATCCCGCGTTCAGATCCGGCACACTGAATCCCCTGACGTGGCGGTTTCGGCGAAAACCGCCACTCATGGCCCGGTGGCATGTTGACACGCAAAAGTCATCTTGACCCAATCCAGAGACAGCCATACCTTGCCCGCGTTCGATCGCTGACTGCGAGCGGACAACAGACTCGAGTGAAGGCTGACCATGGATGGTTCGGCCCGGGCAATCGAAGGCATGGAGGCCAACGATTCCCGCCTTTTCACTGACTCCATCAACAACAGTTTCTCATCGCCCCCGGAAATAGCTTGAGTCCAAAGCCCCCCTAGGACTCGCTGTTTCCGGGTTTTTTATTGCGCCATACCGTGGGACAGGCTTCCAGCCTGTCGTTTTCCATTTCCGTCACGCCAAGCTCTCGTCCTGCATCCGAAACAACAGTGTCGCGATCAGCACGATGAAACCCACAGCGGCAAAGGTCACATTCGAACCGGCTTCGGACTGGACCGCGATCCGATTGGCGATGCCGTAGAAGGCTCCCGACAAAATAATCCCAATCCAGTTGGCCAGGTTCATCGCCCCGATCATGCGGCCCTTCAGATGCTCGGGGGCCATGGCTTGGAGATAGACCTGCAGCGGGACGGCAAAGAGGCCTGCAAACAAACCCGCCACCGTGAGCAATACTGCCGTTCCCCAGAGCGGGACGAGCGGCAAGCGATTGCGGAACCTCGGCATTTCCGTCACTGCGGGTGACGCCAGGTCAGCAGTGGGCACGGAATTGACCAATGCGGGCTTCTCGACCACGACAAGCTGACCAGGGAGTCCGATCACCCCGAGCGTGATCGCCAGCCCCAGACCCGCGAACCGCACTAGACCGGCCCGAAAGCGGGACTTGGACAAGACCCCCGCCAGCACGCTGCCAATGGCGATCCCGATGGAAGTGGTCGATGCCAATTGCCCCTTTTGCGTATCGGTCAGACCGTACTGCAACGTTCCCATCGTGTTGACGACTTGCATGAAGACGCCGCCCACGAACCAGAAGATGGAACTGTAGAGGAGGGCCGTTCTGAGCTTCGGCTGCTCCTTCAAAGCAGTCCGGGCCTCGGGATCGAGGAACAGGGCTGACGACCGAAACTTCAAATCCGGCTCGGCGACGGGCG
>JAYSVZ010000230.1:0-6343 GCA_043718305.1 Planctomycetota bacterium
CCCGGTCCCGGTCCTGTCGCTCGATCAAGCCTGGTTAAACCCCCAAATCGAGGCCACCTCCTGCCGCCATCTCTGGACCGGTGCCTCGGACCACCGGCCGGTATCCCTGACGGTCCGCCTTGGCCATGAGCGGTCGAGTAACCCCTCCTTGGGGAGATAGTGCGGGTAGGGGCTGGAGTCCAGCCTTTAGGCTGCTCCGGGACAGGCTAAAGCCTGAACTCCACCCCCTCATTCTCAACGCGGGCAAGGCAGTCGGGGCCAACGCGTCCCAATCACATCGGTAGTGACATTCCGATCTGAGAATCAGGCAATACGGCGGTTGTGCAACTCATCGATTGCACAACTATATTATTGCGTTATGATTGCAGCACCATGAAAATCAAAATCGGCTCCCCAGCGACAGGTGACAACTTCTTTCCTCGTCAGCGATTGCGAGAAAAGATCATTCGCGCCTTGAGGCGGGACCATATTGCCTTCCTCGGGCCACGCAGGACTGGAAAGACCTCCATTCTCAGGGAGATCGAAAAGAATCCACCCCCCGGTGTCTCGGCACTCTACCTGGATCTACAGGGGCTGCGGAATGTCCCCGCGTGGCTCCACTTGATGCTGGAGGCCACCAAGAACGTCCTGCAAACGCCCCCAGAAAAACTGGGATGGATCAAACAGACTGGAAAGAGCATCGCGACTGTTCTGAAGCGGATCGACGAAATCACCGTCCTGGGGAATGGAATCAAGCTCACAGCCGGGCAGCCCGCTATCGACAGTTGGGAGCCCACTGCGAACGAATTCCTGTCGTTGCTCAAAGACCAACAACTTCCGATCTACTTCATGCTGGATGAGTTCCCCTGGTTTCTCGGGCATGTCGCCGCGAACCATACCGCGGCCGAGGTCGACGCCACGCTGAACTGGTTTCGCCGAGTGCGACTCGAACTCGGCGATTTCCCATCCCGATTCTTGGTCACTGGTTCGATCGGTTTGACGGGACTCTTGCGACGGCTGGGGCTCTCCCCGGCAGCCAATGATTTCGACACCATTGAAATCGAGCCACTGACCGACATCGAAGCACTGCAATTCGTCGAGAAACTGGCAGAAGGCGAAGGGATCACGCTCACAGCCGCCGCTCGTGAGCGAATGCTGGCCCGGCTCGGCGTCGGCTGGCCGCAACTCCTCAGCACGTTCGTCTCCGAGGTCCAGGAACGGGGTCCAGAGGCTGGGCCCTCCGTCAACGAGATCGACACCCTCTACGAAGAGCAGATGGTTCGCGGCAGCCGTAACAAGTATTGCCAGGAGATGTACACCCGGCTTTCCAAACCCGAGCTGTTCCCTCCCAGTGAGCGAAGATTGGCACAGGAAATCCTCCGACTCCTGTGCCATGCCGATCACCCCTTCAGATCGGAGGAGCTGGAAGCGATCCACGCCAAGCTTGTTCCCGACCTGGCCCTCCGAACACTGGTCGCCACGGAACTCGATATCGTGATCGAGACCCTGACCCACGATGGATACCTCCATCGCCAAAAGGATGGTCGCGTGGCATTTGCGTCCCATATCTTGCGTGACTATTGGCGGCATCGCACCGCATGAGATGCGATTTCGACTTTCCCGCTCACGGCACCTGGCCCATTGCTGACCGCCCCATGACCGACAACGCTCCCCCCTTCGCCCTCTACAACCCCGCGCTGCTCCCCCCGGAGATCCTCCTGGCAGAGTTCACAGCCCGGCGTCCATTGCTGGTGCGGCTCCTGGAGATCATCCGGGCCAACGATCCCGGCGAGCCACCCCAGCATGTCTTGCTCGTCGGTCCGCGCGGCATGGGAAAAACCACGCTGCTCTGCGCGGTCTCCGCCAGCATCACGCTGCACGAACCCGCATTGAGGAGCCAATGGCAGCCAGTCATCTTTGACGAGGAGAGCCGCCGCATCGGCGATCTGGCCGACTTCTGGCTGGAGTGCATCGGGCAGTGGGAAGCTGCGACCCAGCCGCAACTGGTCGCCAGCCCCCGCATTGATGCTCTCCTGAAACTTCCGGCAGCAACGCTGGAGGACCAGGCGCGGGAGACCTTTCTGAAGCTGGTCGACGCCTCGGGGAAACGGGCGCTCTTGCTGATCGACAACCTGAACGATGTCTTCTCGGCAATTCACGATGTCGAAGCGCTACTGCGGCTGCGCTCATTTCTGATGGCGGACAGCCGGGTGATGATCATCGGAGCGGCAACGCGATGGTTCAGCGAAGTGTCGAATGTCGACAAGCCGTTCTTCGAGTTCTTTCGCGGGTTCGAACTTGAGGCCCTCGACTTGGCAGCGATGCGCGAGTGCCTGGCCGGAGTGGCCCGAGCGCGCGGTGATCAACGGGTGCTCGACACGCTGGAGCAACGACCGCTCAGTATTGAGGCCCTCCACGTGCTGACGGGCGGAAACCCACGACTCGTGCGGACGTTCTACCGGCTGCTCAGCGAGGGGATGAACGGGGAGCTGAAGCAGCAACTGCTGCGCATGATTGACGACTACACGCCCTATCTCAAGGCGATCATCGACGCCTTGCCGGGGCAGCAGCAGCGGGTGTTCGACGCGATTGCCTTGCAGTGGAATCCGTGCGATGTGGCGACCGTGTCCCATGTGACCCGCTTGCCCAGCAATCAGGTGAGCGCCCAAATTAAGGCCCTCCACAAAGCCGGTCTGATCAGCGAGGTTCCCGCTTTGGGAACGCTCAAGAAGAAAGCCTACATGCTAACCGACCGGTTCTCGAACATTCACTATCTCATGCGTCACGGCCGCGCGGGTCAGCAGCGGATGCACTGGTACGTGATGACGCTGCGGACGCTATTCGATGATGAGGCGTTCGCCGACGCAGCTGCGCAAACCGTGCGCATGACCGCTGCGGGGGATGACACGCAAGCCCAGGAAGCGCTGGCCCTCGCGCATAACATTCTCGACCATGCGGGGAGCGCAAAAGCCCGGCAGAGGTTCCTGGACCAGATGACCGGTTCTCCGGAATTTGATCCGGGCGTCGATGTCGAGTTCGCCGAGAAGCTCTGCCGAGAAGCCGTTGCCAGGAACCCCGAAGATGCGGTGGCCCACTTCAAGTGGGGCCGGCTGCTGGATGTTCATTTGAAGAGACTCCCAGAAGCGGAAGCGGCATACCGCCGGGCCATAGAACTCGATTCGAAGTTCGTACAGCCTTGGTTCAATCTGGGGCTACTGTTGTCTAAATTTCCGCATCGCCAGATGGAAGCGGAAGCGGCTTACTGCCGGGCCATAGTACTCGATCCGAACTACGCATGGCCTTGGAACAACCTTGGGCATTTGTTGTCTGAAGACCCGAGTCGCCATGCGGAAGCGGAGGCGGCTTACTGCCGAGCCATAGAACTTGACCCGAAGGACGGATGGCATTGGAACAACCTTGGAAATCTGTTGTCTCAAAATCCGCATCGCCAGACGGAAGCGGAAGCGGCTTACCGCCAGGCCATCGAACTCGACCCGAACTACGCATGGCCTTGGAACAACCTTGGAAATCTGTTGTCTACATACCCGGATCGCCAGCCGGAAGCGGAAGCGGCTTATCGCCGGGCCATCGAACTCGATCCCAAAATCGCACTGCCTCGGGCGAACTTGGCCAGTTTTTTGATTGCGAGGGGGAGGCATTCCGCAGAGGCCCGAGAGCACGCTGCGGTCGGTTTCACCCTGGAGCCCGATCACAGTTATGTGCGGACGATCTTTGAGAACCTCTGTTTCGAGGATCCCGCAGCGCTGCAATCGACTCTCCCCCCAGTCAGCCTCTGGTGTACCGAGCACCCCGAGGATCTTGATGTCGCCGGGTTCCTCGTCGATGCCTGGCTCGCTTACGCCCGCTGCGCGACTCCGCCCGTCGCCTTGCAGCTCCTGGAAGCCCAACCCGCAGAAGTCCAACTCGCCTTCGAAGCGATCCAAGATGCGCTCATGGCCCACGCCCACATCGACCACCTCCACCGCCTCGCCCCCGAACGCCGCGCTCCGGTCATGAAGCTGCTGCAGCTCTTGAAGGCGTCGCCGTGACACGCACGACGATCGGACCATCCATCTGGTCACTGGCGGAAAGGCGATCGGCCCCTGGAAAGTTCCCGTAGCCTAGTCAGGCAGGCGGGCGACAATAGTCTCCCCGTAAGACGGCCTTTCCAGGCCGTCTCGCTGCGAGCGTCGCCGAGGACGGCCTTTCCAGGCTGACCTTTCTACACATCGTGTTCCTGCCTCCGAATCCCCGTAGGAATGGCCACGGACGCTGGATTTCAATGCAAAGGCGCGAAGGCGCAGAGTCGCCAAGGAAGAGGCCGGCCTGATCCGGGGGTTGCTTCACAGGCAGGAATCTCGTGAAGATCGAGGCTTTGCAGGGATGACTGAATTCTCGGCCCATTCCGGAGGGAACTGAGAAAATAGCCGGTGGTTGAGCGCCAGCGACACCACCGGATAACGCCCCCGAGTCCGACTGCATCCCGGTGGGATGCCAGAATCTCGCAACCTCGATAACCGGCGTTCTGGCATCCCTTCCGGATGCAATCACGGGCCGGGCTGGGCACCGGTGGTGTCGCTGGTGCTCAACCACCGGCTCATTTCTGAGACCCCTACCGGGGTCGGGCAAGCCACATTCGCACTCCGTCGACGGGTGGCCGGAATTCGCGACTTCCCCCTTCGCGACTCTGCGCCTTGGCGGCTTTGCGTGGACCTCTGACGAGTTGTGGAGAAGGGACGGCCTGGAAAGGCCGTCCTACGGGGGAGACTATTCCCGCCCCCCGGCCTTAGAAAATGGGGGCAGATTTTGAGATGCAAACGGGAGGCAAAGTGGTGCATTCGGTCTTCGAGCGGGGTCAAACCGGGGTGCTCAGCCACGAATTCATGTTGTGCCTGGAAATGCCAAACCGGCGGGGGCTCTTTCAAGCCCCCGCCGGTCGGGGTGATCAGACATCGTTCAAGCGGTTACGGGAGAACTGGGTCTGGATAAGGGGAAGCAAAGTTCTGGTTGAAGAAGAAGAACTGGTTGTCGATGATCTGCTGGGTTCCGGTCTGGAAGAAATCGTTGACGGTTTCGTCGTCGAAGACTGTATCGACTTGAACTTGACCAGCCAGGGCCACCCGGCGGTTCAAATTTCCTGCTCCGCCCTTGGCCGGGTCGGCGTTGGTGTAGACGCCATCTCTGGTGATCGGGATGGTCGCATTGGTTCCGAATGACAGGACCGTGATCTGATCACCGTTACCCGTGGCACCCGCTCCGGAAGTCGCTGCCCGTCCGTTGCCCAGTACGGTGTCGACGATTCCGTTCAGGTTGGTGTCGACTGAACCAAACACCAGATCAAGGTAGGCCACGGGATCGTAAACGTAGAAGTTCTGAGGCAGTGGAAGGGATCCTCCCAGGACAGCCGGGTTAAGGTTTACTGAATCCGGTGGGTTCAGCTCGCTGGACCGTTGGGCATAAATCCGGATGTCATCCCCGACGTTTCCGCCGAAGCTATCCCCGGCGATCGTGGCGTTCATGCGCGTCATCGACCCGATCGCGAGCACTAGCCCATCTTCAAAGGTCGTCCCGTTGTTGGCGATCTCGTTGTTGATAATGTTGACGGTGTCAATCAAGTGGATCCGGGTTTCAGCCGTTGGTGGGCTGCCCACCAGCGCGTGATTCGTACTCCGGAGCGGGAATGTCGGAACATTGAACACTTGATTCCCGTCGATAAACACGTCGTCATTGATGTCCACATGGGCTCCACTGGGGAGTACGACGACGGTGTCTTGGTCCAAACTGGTCGCTTGCGAATCAAACACGATCCCTTCGCGTCCGTTCTGGTTGAAGCGGTTCACATCGGCAGTCGTCAGCCGATCACCCCGTCCAATGTCCCAGATCGTGTTGTTCGCGGCCCCGATCAGGATCCGGTCGTGAATCAACCGAACATCGAGACCGCGTTCCCCGTTCTGCGACGAGTTGACGCCAAACATCGTGACATCGGCCACGGTGCCGAACGCTTGGCTCGTGATATCCCAATCCATCCCGTCGTCGATGTTCTGCAGGATGTCGACGTTTTCAAAGTTGGCGAAGGTCCGAGCAAATATATTGATGTCGACTTCGATTCCATTGCCACCTTCACCGTCACCGGCGGCACCGTTGAGCTGGATCGTGATGTTGTTGAAGTTCATCGACGCCAAGCCGGTGTTGGCCAGGACGCTAACCCCGTCATCACGGTTGCCCTGGATGACGACATTGCGTTGATCGGGAGAAGCGACATCACCCAAGACGAGGTTGGCTCCATTGTTGGCCCCCACGACGCTCCCCGCCGCAGCGATCAGCATGGAGACGCCATCTTGATTGTTCGTGATGTCCGTGTCGC
>JAYSVZ010000024.1:0-2881 GCA_043718305.1 Planctomycetota bacterium
CGATGACCTTCAGCCGGGTCTGGCCTTCGAGGGCGGCTGCCGGGAGCTTGGTCGCACTGCGGACGATGATCCCGTCGGCGTTGGCCAGTTCGGCTCGCAATTCTTCGAGCGAAGCGACCGACTTGTTAACGACTTCGATCCCCGGGGTTTCCTCCAGAAGCTTCAGACCAGCCTTGGAGAGATTGTCAGTGATCAGGACGCGTGGCATGGGCGAATTCCAGGATGGATCAAGTGTGTTGGTAGGACGGCCTTTCCAGGCCGTCCGGTGCGAGGCTGACTCGTCAGGCACGCCAAGACTTCGTTCGGAAATGCGGACAGTCGCCACATGATGAACGGGACGGGATTCATCCTACCGACCGTAGCATAGGGGATCCGGCGATTCGGTCGAGTATCGAGACCGAGAGAGTCCGCATCGAGTTCGCGGCGAGCCAGGTTTCTAAGAAACGAGAAAGCCGACCGCCAATCGGTAGCCCGTTAAACGGTTGACTAAGGCGAACGTTCTGAACCGTGGGATAGGCTTCCAGCCTGTCGAACGTGACGGAATACGACAGGCTGGAAGCCTACCCCACGGTAGGTTTTCTCTGATCCGCTCGCCCATTTAAGGTGCCGCCGGAACCCACAGGACGGGCTGCACTGCCGGAGTTGCGGGAGCCGCTTGAGAGGTCGCAGGGACCGGAATCGTGGCGGCAGCCGGGCTATAAACGGGTTGCAACTGGAGCGGTCGCGGGGCAACTGGCTGCCACTCTTGAGGCGGGACGAGTTGGCGGAGGCTGGCTTCAGTCGGTTCGACAGTGGGAGCTGGGGCGTTCGAGGTGGGCGTGGCAGCGGGCGGAGGTGGTGGTGCCACCGGCTGCTGGACCGGCTGGGGAACGCCAGGCGGTGGGACTTCGCTGGTGGCTGCGGGAGACTGCGGCGGCGCCTCGTGATATTGCTGGCAGGAGGCACACCAAGTCCCGCTGGAAACGCTGGGAGCGGTGGTCTCCATCGGATGGCTCTGGAAGGTATCGCCCTGAGAGCAACTCGAACAACTGGAGCATCCGTTGACCGGCATTCCGCTAGAGAACACCTCGCCGCAAGTGCTGCAACCTCCGCAAATCGGGGCAGATTGGAAGCACGGAGCGTACCCACCGCAGGAGTCCTCGGCCTCGGAAAAGAGACACGACGACGAGAAGAGGCCGCGTTTCTGGAACGGGCTGCCGGGGGGACTGCAACGCGTTGGGCTGCAACCATCAGTCGGGCAGGTATCGACACAACTGCCAGTTTCGCCGGGCGTTACGCAGGATCCATACCCGTCGCACCACGACCGGTGGGCCGAGCAGCAACCACTGAAACCGAGACCGAGGATCACCCCGAGAAGAATCGCACGCATGGCAGCACTCCCTGACTCCGAGCGCTCCTTCCCCGAGGGAGTCGGACGCACCGTTTCGATCTGATCGACCGTCCGGTGGAACCGACTTCAGCGAATTTTCCGATTGCGGCGACATTTCCGCCTAAGTCGACATCGCTGCTAAGGTGATTTGGGAATCATGGGAAGATCTTGTGAGTTATAAATACCCCTTGCGAGTCGTATCCTTCAGCATAGAATTGATTTCCACCAGAAACGAACTGGGGGGATGGTCGCGATGGATCGTCGACCTGCCGTGCGGTTGCCCCGGGTGTTCTTGTCGCAACCGTGATTCCCCGTGCTGACGGCACAACCGTTGGTCTGCTTAGAACACTCATTTCTCAGTGATCACTCGGGGCGGCTCGGCCCTTGAGCCGATGGCTGACGAAAGCGGATTCTCCGCACCGCGAATCGAGCCTGTTCCTCCGCTCCTCCCGGACTTGCGACCCATGTCGACGAAGAAATACCTGACCCTCGACGAAGCAGCCCAACGTCTCGGTCTAAGGAACGATGAGCTCAATCGCATCCGCGAGCAGGGGCAAGTCCGCGGCTTCGCGGATCGAGGAACCTGGAAATTTAAGTTCGAAGATATCGAAGAGCTGGCCCGCAGTCGCCAGGCCGACTCGAATCCGGAAGTGCCGATTTTCGACGAGGACATCGACTCGGATGCTGGGATGCCCTCGCTCGGCAACCCCGATAGTGCCTTTGCCCTTGGCGGCGACTCGGCCATGGTGCTGGATGACGATGGCGACGAAGCGGACGATCCGACCGTCATCCGCAAGTCCAAGGACACCCTCAGCCGCTCCGACAGCGATGTGCGGCTGGTCTTTGATGAACCAATGGTCCTCGGTCCCTCGGATTCAGCCAACATCGGGATGGAGTCAGATAGCGATGTGCGGCTGATCGGGAAACTCGATCCGATGATGGATAGCGACAGCGATGTCAAGTTGATCGGAGAACTCGACAGCGACAGCGATGTGAAGCTCGTCGGTGATGCCACCATCAGCGACATCAACCTGGCGTCGCCGAAGGGTTCCAAGAAGGGCTCCCCGAAGAACTTGATGCAGGGCTCCGACAGCGACATCCGTCTGCTTCCACCCGATAGCGACAGTGATGTCAAGATCGTCTCCAACGCGATAAACAGCGACAGCGATGTGAAGCTGCTCAATGACCTCGGGAGCGACAGCGACATCAAGGTTGTTCCGGCCGGCTCGACGAGCGACAGTGATGTCCAGCTTCTGGGCGTGGCTGATTCGTCGATCGCCCTCGACTTCACACCAGACGACAGCGAGTCAGCATCGGTTCTGTCGGAAGAGAGCGGTCTCGCCCTGGGTGGCGACAGTGCGATGATGCTGGCTGCGGAAAGCGGGATCACCCTGGAAGGCCCCAGTGATAGCGGGATTTCCCTGTCCGCCGAATCGGACGAAGGGATCACCCTCGATACTTCATCGAACGACAGCGGCATCTCCCTGGGCGGTAAAGACAGCGGGATCTCGC
>JAYSVZ010000231.1:0-6331 GCA_043718305.1 Planctomycetota bacterium
GGCACAGCTGAGATTCTCAAGGGAATCCCGCTCGTTGAACTTCCCATTCAGGCGGAACTCACCACTCCGACGGGGGCCGCGATTGCCAAGGTTATGGCCGATCGCTTTGGCCCGCTCCCGGCGATGACGATCGAGGCTGTCGGCTACGGGGCTGGGACGATGAACCTGCCCGATCGGGCGAACGTGCTGCGAATCTTTGTCGGTGAGACCACGATCAGCGCCGACACCGATCAGGTGACCTTGCTCGAAACGAACCTCGATGACATCACGGGCGAGGTGATCGGGTACGTCAAACAATTGGCCCTCCAGCAAGGAGCGCTCGATGTGTACACGACGCCGATCCAGATGAAGAAAGATCGCCCGGCTGTCGTGTTGAGCCTGCTCTGCCGACCGGAAGAGGCATCTCGGTTCGAGACGCTGCTGTTCCAGGAGACCGGGACGCTCGGGATTCGAAGGCACCGCATCGAACGCGTGAAGCAGGCCCGGCAAGCCTATACCGTCCAGACGACCTTTGGTCCGGTCGCTGGCAAACTCGCCTGGCAACCGGGCCAGCCGCCCCGCTTCGCCCCAGAGTTCGAAGACTGTGCGCGCGTCGCTGCAGAACAGGCGGTCCCGCTTCGCGATGTCTACCGAGCCGCTGAGGCCAGCTTTGCCAGTGAAACGATCCGACCGACCAGCCCTGCTGCGAGTAATTCGTCCGACCATTCGCACGACCACGATCATGGGCATTCCCACGATCACGGGCACGACCACTCCCACGATCATGGGCACTCGCACGATGCCTGAAGGGAAGACGCATCGTGACTTCGCTGGGCACTCAGGCAGGCGGGCGAAAATAGCATCCCCGTAAGACGGCCTTTCCATACCGTCTTGCTGCAACAATCGATCAAGGTCAGCCTGGAAAGGCCGTCCTACGGGGTCTTTTTATTCCCCCCACTTGTCTTACTTGTTCGGTAACTGAATGATCCCGTTCCAGCCTGGGGGTGGGGTGCGGTTGTGCTGGGCAATGCGGAGGGTGAGGAAGTCTTGGGCCTGATCGGCGTCGGGCATCGCATGCAGGCAACGATACGCCTCGGCCCAGCGGCCCGCTGTGAAGGCGTCGACCCCTTGCTCATAGAGGGTGATATGTTCGTCGGTGAGTGCCGGAAATTCGGAGAGCGGCGGGAGCAGTTCGCTGACCTGGAGCGTCGTCTCCATGCCATACGGCTGGACCGTGCCGAGTCGCCGGGTGCGGCCTTCATCGTGTGAGAAGCGGGCGCGAACCAGACTCGCGGTCGCCTCATCCAGGAGGATCGGTACGCGGAGTTGCTTCGTCATCCCCTCTAAGCGGCTGGCGAGGTTGACCACCGGCCCGAAGACGGTCACGGTGACCCGATCGCTGGTGCCAATCTTCCCGGCCACGGCCCGGCCATGGGCGATGCCGATCCCCATCTCGAAATCGTTCAGCGGATGGTTCGGTGTCTCACGGGCCTTTTGAAAGGCTCGCCGAATGGCCAGCGCAGAGCGGCAGGCATTGAGCGGAGCCTCTTCACTGGCGAACGGCCAGCCCCAGAAACCGAGCGACGCATCGCCCAGGAAATCCCCCGTCACGCCGCCGTGCTGGAGGATACTTTGCGTCATGATCTCCAAGGCCCCGCTCACTCGATTGAGCAACCCCGGCAGATCGCCCGACGACTCTTCCGACCGTTGACTGAAGCCTCGCAAGTCGCAGAACAGCACCGTCACATCACACTCGCGCGGCTCTAGATCCGCGGACATCGACTCGCGATCTCCCGCCCGTTCCAGAGCGGCCAGAATCGGCGGCGAAAGAAACTGCCGCAGGACAGACAGATCCCCTTCCATCCGGTTCTGGCGTTCGACCGACCCCAGCAGTTCCGCCAGCAGCTCGATGAACTTGATGTCTGCCTGCACGACCGAGCGTCCCGTGGTCCCCGTGTTTACGGGGGATTGCCCGGCCACATAAACCCCCCACCGGCGACCACTCCCCCCGCGAACGGGTGTGCAGAAGGCCCAATCGAATTCGGCGGAGACCGTGTAATCGACGCCCGACTCGGGATTGACCGATGTCGGATCCCATAAGTGCAATGTCGTCTGCTTTCGCAGCAAGGCATCATTCACCAACCGCCGGCTCGGTCGAAAGGCCCCCGCCGTTTCTCGTCGCCGTTCCCAGCTCCGCAGCCGGATCGTGCCATCATCGTCCATGGCGATAATCGCTGCGGCCTCAGCGGAGCGGACGCCCGTCAGGATCAGGCTCACCAACCGGCTGTCGCGCTCCATCTCGCCGTGCGAGCTGCCGAAGACATCGGAGAGTTTAGCGAGGACATCAATCCGCCGATCAGGATCTTCGTAGCGGACGTTTTGGAGTTGCTGCCGGGTGACGACGACCTCTTCGACGGGGCTATCCGAGCCGCTGGAGTCATCGGTATCGGCATGGGCCACAATGAAGCGGGTGCGGCCAATGACAAAGCTTTCGCCACCCGCAATGCGGACCGACTGGACTGGTTCGCCGCGATGGTAGACGGGGTTCACGACCTGCGCTGCGACCTGGACTTCGATCTCCTGCTTCATCGCCCGGATCAGGCAATGCACGCGGGAAATCGCGGACTCCCAAGGCACGGGCAACTCGATCTCGGAACTCCGTCCGAGACGATAGTCACGATCTGCGGTCAGCGTTTGCCGCCACCGCTGCCGGGGATCAGGGCCTTCCGCAATCAGTTGAAGCATCGGGTGTGAGGAGCCGGGAACGCTGATCCAGAGGGTGGACTGTATCAGACCGGCCAGCGAGCGGCCTATGGTGTCGTAGGGGAAAACGATCGGGGGCCACCTAGCCTTCAAACCCCGCTGGTGAGCATGGCAAACAGCAGCCCGCCAAAGCCCAGCAGATAAGACAGGCCCAACAAAAACAGCCCGGCCCAACCCCTCAAGTCGTGCTGCAACCACGCCCTCGAGCGACCACAATCTTCCGCACCAGAAACAACAGCCAGAAATGGGCGAGCAAGGCCGCCAGAAACAACACGCCCTGAATTGTCACTTGCGTGGCCAGCGGTGGGGCCGCTTGGTCGTGATCGATTCGTAATCCGTTCCCAAAAATGCAACGAGCAACGCACCCGACATCACAGCCCCCATACATCGGAGGATCACGGGAAGATGAGTGATGAGAACCATGGGAAGCCATCCGTTCGAGCCGCACGCGCATCGGGAAGGTCTCGCAGTTCAATGGCGTACAGTCGAAAGATATTCGATCGATGCGCTCCCGGCCATGGCTCAACGGTAGTAGGCATGGCTGGCCAGTCTTTTACGCTACGGCAAATCTAACGGCTCCGTTTTTTAGCGGGTCCATTGCTGCACAAAGACTTGCGTCGATTTCAGTCCCGTCAATTCCTACCTGGAATGAAGAACTGGCCAGCCGTGACAAAGCACTCGGGGAGGCTTTCCGGTTGTTACAAGATCGGCTACACTCTTCCCTCCACGTTTCACGATCAGGAGAGGTCACATGGCCAAGAACGGGAAGAAGCTCAAGCGAGCGAACCACGGCAAGCGTCCGGCAAGTCACACTCATCGGCGGTCCCGGAAGAAGGGGCTGAAGGTCTGATTTCAGGCTTTCACCGCTCCATTCGCTAGCAACAATTGAAATAATCTCGACGGGTGTCCAACAGGTTGGTCGCCCGTTGTTTGCTGCGCGGGGATTGCTGGCGGCTTGAACGCCATAGTCGAGCCATCGAATGCCCCCTCTGAATACTCGCCGTGATTTTCTCGCAGGCCGGGCACTGTTGCGGCTGGGTGTTGCAGCCGAAGAGTCGCCGCCGGTCACTGCTCCTGAAGCGGGGCCGACGATCCGTCTGGAAACCCGGGCGATGGCATGTCCGTGGGCTGTGGTGCTGAACCCGGGGCCGCCGGAACAGATCATGCATGCGAGCGACGCTCTCGATCGGGTTCATCCGATCGAAGATTTGCTGTCGATTTTTCGCGACGAGACCCCGATCGCCAAGCTTCGTCATCTGCCGGCTGGCCAGTCGCAAGTCCTGCCAGATGAAGTTTTTGGGCTTCTCAAACGCTGTCGGGAGTTCGCGATCGCCTCGCAAGGTGCATTTGATCCCGCAGCGGGGCCGGTCATTCGACTTTGGAGGGAATGTCGCCAGTCGGGGCGCATTCCAGAGGAATGTGAGATCGCGACGGCGCTCCAGCGATGTGGTTTTGCCCGGTTGGTGGAACTCAATGATTCAACGCAATCGATTGAGCTCGCGGCCACAGGGGTGGAAGTCGACCTGGGGGCCATCGGAAAGGGGTACGCTCTGGACTGTGTGTCCGAGGCTCTGACCGATGCCGGTATTCCGGACTATCTGGCCCACGGCGGGTACAGCACCTTGCGGGCGAAGGGGGGGCATTACGGACACCCGGGGTGGCCGGTCGGCCTGCGTAATCCCTTGTTTCCGGACCGGAACTACGCGACGGTCATGCTCCGCGACCGGGCCCTCTCGACGAGCGGTTCGAACGTCCAGTTCTTCCGGCATCAAGGTCGCCGCTGGGGCCACATTCTCGATCCCCGAACCGGCTGGCCCGTCGAGGGAATGCTCTCGGTGACGGTCATCGCCCCCCTGGCGGAGACCGCCGACGCACTCTCGACGGCGTTCTACGTCATGGGGCTCGAAGCCGCAGCTCGATACTGCCATGACCGACCCGAGATTGGGGCGATTCTTGTACCGCCGCTCCGGGAAGGCCGCGAACTGCTACCGAAGATTTGCAATATTGCCGAGGAAGATTTGTTTTGGACCGACCAGGTGGCCGCCGAATAGCCTCGCTGGCCAGGCTCCACTGGTGTTAGGATCTGCCGGTGGGTGGCTGTGAAGGCAAAGGGATTCATGCGAAGTTCAGGCTTCACTTGACTCTATCGCTCCGCTCGCGATAATACTCGGCTGTCAATTGATGCGGGTGTAGCTCAGTTGGCAGAGCACCACGTTGCCATCGTGGATGTCGAGGGTTCAAGTCCCTTCACCCGCTCTTGTGATTTCGCATGATTCATGCGGAATGACGGGAAACCGTTCGGAATTCTGCTGCCGGCCGTGATCGGATTCAGTCGGTCACTGGTCGGTTGTCGTTTTTTCTGGTCGCGATCATGCTCGGGTGGCCCGGGAGTATCGCGCCGATGTGGAGTGGAACGTGGCGGATCAACAGGTGCTCGACGAACCGCAGGCTGAAGCGATGGCGTTGGCCGGTAAGCCGCGCCTCGAACTGAAGACGGAAATGAAGGACATTGGGCCGTGCAAGAAGCACGTCCGTGTGACCGTTTCCAAGGAGTCGATCGCTGGCGTGGTCGCCGACGCCCTCAAGGTCTACTTGGCCAAGGCGGAAGTCCCGGGCTTCCGAACAGGCAAAGTGCCCGCCTCGCTCGTCAAAAAGCGGTTCAAAAAGGAAATCTCGGAAGAGGTCAAGCAGCGCGTGCTGATGGCCAGCCTCGATCAGATCGCCACCGACTCGAAGATCGACCCGATCAACGAGCCACAGATTGACATGGCCACCGTTGAAATCCCGGAAGACGCCGACTTCGAATATGAATTCGATGTCGAAGTCCGGCCGACCTTCGACTTGCCGGAGTACAAGAACCTTCAGATCAATCGTCCAGTTCGCGAAATCAGTGAGCAGGACATCAACGACTACCAGGACGACTTCGTCGAGGGGTATGGCGTTCTGGAACCCGTCGATGGTGCGGTGACGGCGGGCGACTATGTCGATGTCGACATCGTCATCTCTCGCAATGGGGCCGAATACAACAAAATCAGCGACCAATTGCTCCGCGTCCGCCCGACGCTGAAATTCCAGGACGCCCAGCTCGCCGGGTTCGACAAGCTGATGATCGGAGCCAAGGCCGACGATGTTCGCCATGCGAAGATCACGGTCTCGATGGAGTCCCCGACCATCGAACTGCGGGGTGAGTCTCTCGACGTTGAGCTGACCATTCTCGAAGTGAAGCGGATGGCTGTCCCGACGGTGGATGAGGCCTTCTGCGACCGCGTCGGATTCTCCAATGTGGATTCGCTACGAAACGCGATTCGCCGGACGCTCGATCGTCAGGTGAAGTACGAACAACGGCAGCAGTGCCGGGCTCAGGTGATGGCCAAGATCACCGCCTCGGCGGACTGGGAGTTGCCCGAGGATATGGTCACGAAGCAAGTCGAAAACGCCCTGCGTCGTGAACTCCTCGAAATGCGGCAGGCAGGCTTCACCCCTCAGGACATCCTGGCGCGTGAGAACGAGCTGCGGCAGCAGTCGCTCACGATGACCCGCCGCAATCTGAAGGAACACTTCGTTCTCGACCGGATCGCGACCGACGAAA
>JAYSVZ010000232.1:0-2185 GCA_043718305.1 Planctomycetota bacterium
GTCGCGAACTGGACCGTTCCGGCGGCGTAGCTCAGTCGCTCCGCGACTGAGACGGCGGTCCCGAGATGCCCGCCACCGCTGAAGTTCCACATCACCAACGGCGTTGTGGCCCCAGCAGCACGTCTGTTCTTCAGGCCCAACGGGCTGGCCATTCTTCCAGCCAAGGCTGAAGGCTGGTCCCGCCGCCTCGCGACAGACCAAGGCCTGAAGGGCCGACCGTTCGGGTTTCGCGAGCGAATGGCCGGGCCTTCAGCCCTTTCGGATTTCAGGGCGGACGGCTTTCCCAGGGGCGATGCCCCTGGCTGGAGGAACGGCTGGCCCCTTGGGCCGGAAGAGGGAAGCCTGGGCAACTTCCGCTTCGGGTGATCGGGAACTTCGGCTGTGGCGGACTAGTCCGTTGGACCGTCAGAGGGAAGTATGACTTCGGTCGCTTGGGGTGATCCGTTATATCCGCAGTGGCGTGGTCGGGCGAAGCCTGTGGAATTGATGTCCCCCGTAGGACGGACCTTTCCAGGCCTGGAAAGGCCGTCTTACGGGGAGAGGGCTACGGGCAATCTCGTTTCGACCCGCGTGCCGAATCAATCAATCCCCGCCGGTGCCGCTGGAGGTCAGCAGTTCCCCTTTGAGGCCGAGCGGTGAGGCATAGAGGGCCTTGGCGTATTCGCGATTGAGCCGGGCGATGTGCGTCACCGAAACACCCGCTGGACATGCCGCTTCGCACTCGCTGGTGTTGGTGCAGTTGCCGAATTCTTCCTGGTCCATCTGGCCCACCATGCCCAGCACGCGGGCGGCTCGCTCGGGAACTCCCTGTGGCAGTTGAGCGAGGTGCGACACCTTGGCCGCCACGAACAGCATCGCGCTGGCATTCTTGCAGGCTGCCACGCACGCCCCACAGCCGATGCAGACGGCGGCGTCGAGGGCGCTCTCCTGGTCGTTCTTGGAGATCGGGACGCTGTTGGCTTCGGGGGCCTGGCCGGTGCGGACGGAGACGTAGCCGCCCGCCTGGATGATGCGGTCGAAGGCCGAGCGGTCGACGACGAGGTCGCGGATTACGGGGAACGCCTTGGCTCGCCACGGCTCGATGACGATCGTCTGGCCATCGTGGAACCGCCGCATGTGAAGTTGGCAGGTGGTGGTGCCGTTGTCCGGTCCGTGAGCCTGACCGTTAATCATCAGTGAGCACGTGCCGCAGATCCCCTCGCGGCAGTCGTGGTCGAAGTTGACCGGCTCTTCGCCTTGGTGCAGAAGTTGCTCGTTGAGGATGTCGAGCATCTCCAGGAACGACATCTCCGTCGAGATGCCCGTCAGCGCGTAGTCGCGGAACTCGCCGCGCGAGGCACTGTCCTTCTGCCGCCAAACGCGCAGCTTGAGGTTCAGGGATTTGCCGGTGGTGGAGTGACTCATGGGATGGTCCCGTAGCAGAATTCGTAAGAATTCTGGCGTGCTGCGATTGAATGCTGTGGACGGCAGAATTCTGACGAATTCTGCTACTTGTAGTTCCGGGCCTGCAACGGGCAGAACTCGAAGTGCAGAGGCTCGGTGTGCCGCTTCTCCTGCGTGCCCTCACCGAGGTATTCCCAAGCGGCCACGTGAGCGAACTTCTCGTCGTCGCGCTGGGCTTCGTTGTCGAGTGTCTGGTGTTCCTCGCGGAAGTGACCGCCCGCTGATTCTTCGCGGGCGAGGGCATCGCGGCACATCAGCTCGCCAAACTCCAGGAAGTCGGCCACGCGACCGCCCAGTTCGAGGCTCTGGTTCAGGTTCTCGCCGACGCCCGGCACATTGACGTTCCGCCAGAAGTCTTCGCGGAGCGTGGTGATCTTGCTGATCGCGGTGTTGAGGCCCGCCGCATTCCGCGACATGCCGCAGTAGTTCCACATGATCTGCCCAAGTTCGCGGTGGTAGCTGTCGACCGACCGATTGCCGTCAATGCTGAGCAGACGTTGCAGCCGCATGCGGGCCTCTTCGGCGACCTCGCGGAAGCGGGGGTGAGCATCCGTGACCTCGGGGAGTTTGCGGTTCGCGAGGTGATGGCCGACTGTATAAGGGGCGATGAAGTACCCGTCCGCCAGACCTTGCATCAAGGCACTCGCCCCCAGCCGGTTGGCCCCGTGGTCTGAGAAGTTCGCCTCACCTAGCACGAACATGCCGGGGATCGTGCTCTCCAAGTGGTAGTCGACCCACAGCC
>JAYSVZ010000233.1:0-2176 GCA_043718305.1 Planctomycetota bacterium
GCCGTTGATCCGTGCCCCCAGGACACAGTCGTTGATCCACGATCCCTCGCTCCGATTGTCACTCAAGATCCGCCGAAGCAGACCTTCCGAGGCCATCACTCGCAGGTTGTAGTTGTAGTAGTGGGCTCGCATCAGCTCGGACAACTGATGCCCGCCATCCGGGGCGTACTCCTTCAGCGCGAAGTACGCGACCCGTGCGTCCGTGGCGGCGGCAGTCCCACCGGAAGCCTCGTATTCGTCCAGCGCGGTCAGGTACTTCCCGGCCAGCTCGCGAATCTGAGCCTGGGGGTCCGCGTCCGCCGAGGCGGTCAACGTGCCGAGTGTGGCGCTGACGGTATCCGCCAGTCGGGCCAAGGCCGGACGGGCCAGGAACTCCTTCTGAGAGTCGTTCCATTCTGGTGCTGGCGTGAGCTTCGCCTTGACCCGCGTGAGCAGTTCCACCGTCGTTGGTGAATTGTCAGCGGCGGACGCCACATTCGTCAGAGAGTCGAGTTCCACGTACGGCACCCACAGGTCGCCGCCCTGAAACCCACTCAGGTCGGACCGCACACTCGATGCCGCCGATGAAAGGGCACCAAAACTATTCGCCACACGGGACTTGGCCCCCGCCATCGGATCGGCTTCCAGAACATCCAGCACCGCAGCATTGAACGCAACCCGCCGGGTCAGCCGCCCCTGCATGTCGCCCAGTGGGCCGTGCAACTGTTTGTACGAAGAATCGTTGAGCGCCGTTTCCATGACCTTCGACCGAGACCGCAACTGGGCCAGCAGTTCGCGCTGTCCCGCCAGATCGAGCGGCTCATCGGAGTAGAGTTTTTCGACGAGCAGGTTGGTTTCGTCGCTCCAGGCCTGCCAATTGCCATCAAGCAGTTCGAAATCCTTCGACTGCAGGCCGACCGGGGACTTCGCCGGGAGCAACCCCCGCAATCCGACCGCTGGCGCCGCAGCGTCATCAACGGCCCACGAAGAGGTCGTGGCCACGAGCATCCCGAGCGCCCCAACCTTCAAAAATGTGCCCCAGCTTCTGGAACGCTGATCTCGAGACTGATGCATTGTGTTCACTTCCCAAAGGTTGAAGCTGTTTCGATCCGAACCGGTGAGTCAACCACTGCTTCTCTATCGCCCGACTCACCTGCAAATCTGCGACCGGGAAGAGTCCCCCTCAGCAGCTTCGAGGCGACCCTCGCGGCTGTCCCCTTCCACCACACCGTTCGGCAGATTGTGCTTTACAACGACATCCTACGGAGACTGCGCAGTCTATTCAAACCTCACAATCGCTAAACTCAAAGATTCATGGAAATTTGCCCAGTGGAAATTTGCTCAGGTCAGACTGATGCCGGGCCTCCCGCAGACCTGCAAGCCATATCCATTGTCGATCACTGGCGAGTGACCGGCTGTCCGCTTACGATCGCACTCATTGGATTGTCCCAAGCGAACGTGACTGGATCGGACCCTTCCATGCACATTGTCTCCGTCAACGACGTTCAATCCTGGCTCGGGAAGTCCGAGAATCTCAGCGACTGTCTCCAGTCGATTGGCCAACGGCAGATTGATGACGAATATCTGGACGAGACGTTACGGCTGCCGCTGCATTTGCAGTTCGTGATTCGGCAGATGGCGGACGAGGCGGAGGGGGAACCGGTCTCGGCGAGGGCCCTCGACTCGATCTCCTTCTACAGCTTATGTCGCGGGTTGTTTCTCCCACTGTCTGGTCTGAGCTCTTCGAAGGTCGCCCAGTTGTTTGGGTTGAAGGCCCCCGAGCCGCCCGATGCGGCCCAGCGCGAGGCGCTCGTCGAGAGGTTCTTTGCGAAAGAGTGCGGGCTCGGGATCGTGGAAAAGGTCGGCTGCGTCCTCGGCGATCCGACGCTGGGCAAGAAGAGCGGCCTGCAGCGGGATAGCTTGCTGCGATTACTTCTCTCGGTTCAGATGCGGACCCGCAATGAACTGCTCGATCGACTGACGCAAGTCGGGGATGTCGCGAACCTGTATGCGGAGAGTCGTCCGACTCAGCAAGTCGCGAATCCGCTGACGGCGGCCGAGGTGCTGCGGACGCTGAAGTCTCTCTCGCAGGTCGGCCAAACGAAAAAGTTTCAGTTACTGCGGTCACTGCTGGCGCGATGCGGGAAGTTAGAGGCTTACGTCCTCGCCAAGTTGTTGCTGCGAAAGGCCGGGTTCG